>NZ_JAUBWA010000002.1:88201-130480 GCF_036702825.1 Microcoleus sp. A003_D6
AAGTGAACTCCTGACTCTAACATTTGAGCCAAACTGACTACTGGCATTGTATTTTTAACTCCTGTATTCGGGTTAATCCTCCATCCGGTCGTATTTCTGAAGGTTTGCGCCCTCGAAACACCCGAAAACCCGGATGTGCGAATTTAAACAACTTTTCTAGTTTATCACAGCTCGCGCTACTTTGTCTGACAATCTTATATCACTAGGTTTAAACTCAGATGTTGCACCATTGTCAAGAACGGGCCGGAGAGCCCGTTCCACAAGAGATGAATTTTCTTGTGGAACAGGCATCTTGCCTGTTCCTAAACAAGTAATTGAGAATGGTGCAAGATGTGAGTTTAAATGGGCGGTGGGCATCCGGAGGTGAGATTTAGTGCGGGGTGCGCCGACTGCGGTTAGAGTTACTTGCAAGCGTTTCTTTAAAACGAAAAATCCAGGTGGGAGGTTGCCAAAGCCTTTGTTCGCTTGTGAGAGAATGGCGTTGTTGGTGTGCCTCTTGTGCCTTCTACCTTCGATCGAGCTTGTATCCATTTTGTTCGATCGGCAATTCTGCCGGCTTTACGAGTTCCTTCTCGATCCGCAAAAAATCCCAAAGCTACAAACGCCATGCCCATCCCCATTCTAGTTCTAGTTGAAGTTCTAATTGTCATCGCACTTTCCCGAATTGTCGGTTTGGGATTCCGCTGGATCAAGCAACCTCAAGTCATTGGAGAAATCGTAGCAGGAATTATGCTCGGCCCGTCTCTGTTTGGCTTAGTTGCACCAGATTTAGCAACAGCCCTTTTTCCACCCGAGGCCGTCCCCTTCCTCAACGTGCTATCCCAAATCGGGCTGATATTTTTCATGTTTTTGATTGGTTTGGAACTGAATCCGAAGTACCTCAAAAGCAATTTAGATATAGCGATTTTAACTTCCCACGTCAGCATTCTAGTGCCGTTTTCCCTGGGAAGCTTGCTCGCACTGCTGCTGTATCCCATCGTTTCAAATAATAGCGTTTCTTTTACAGCCTTTGCCCTGTTTTTAGGCGCTGCGATGTCAATTACAGCCTTTCCGGTGCTGGCAAGAATTATTACAGAACACAACTTGCAGAATACAAAATTGGGGACGCTGGCCCTGACTTGCGCTGCCGTTGACGATGTGACGGCGTGGTGCTTGTTAGCAGTGGCGATCGCAGTTACGCGAACTAACTCCACGATCGGCGCTTTGCCGACAATTATTGAATCTATAATTTACATCGGTTTCATGCTGACTGTAGTCCGCTGGTTCTTGCAGCGGCTTTCCAAGCACTACAATCGCACCGGCAGGTTAACTCAGTTAGTGCTGTCGGGTATTTACATGGGAGTTGTAGCATCGGCTTTAATTACGGAATTGATCGGCATTCACTTAATCTTCGGTGCATTTTTGCTGGGTGCGGCCATGCCTAAAAATGCGGGATTAACCAGAGAATTAGCAGAGAAAACCGAAGATTTTGTCCTGATATTTCTGCTGCCAATCTTTTTTGCTTACAGCGGCTTGCGTACTCAAATCGGCCTGCTCAACAGTCCCGAATTGTGGCTGCTGTGCGCCGCAGTTTTGGGAGTGGCAATTGTCGGCAAATACCTCGGCACTTACGTGGCAGCCAGAGTTTGTGGCATCAGCAACCGCGAAGCTTCAGCGCTGGGATGGCTGATGAATACTCGCGGTTTGACTGAACTAATTGTGCTGAATATCGGTCTTTCCCTGGGCGTAATTTCGCCGCTGCTATTTACGATGTTAGTCATCATGGCTTTAGTCACAACTTTTATGACTTCGCCGCTGTTGGAGTGGACTTATCCAAAACGGTTAATTAGATTAGATATTTCAGAAGTTAACTCTGAGGATTCAGAATTAGAAGATTCACAAATTGCTGACATCAGCGAAGAAACTGCTAACAAATTGCTGCCAATTTATCGAATTTTAGTACCTGTTGCCAATCCCAGCACGCAGAAAGGTTTACTGCGACTAGCGGTAGCGCTGGCGCAGCCGGCTGCTGGTATGGGCGGTGATGATTTGCAGTCGGCGGCGGTTCATCCTCTGAGTTTGATAGAATTAAATGAGGACTATGCCTTTGAAAGTACGCCTGCGGAAGCCGATCGCATTATTCAAGAGCGCTGCGCGAAATTATCAGAATTGATTGATAGTTTGGCACTGCCGGAGGCGCGAAAATTCGTACATCCCATCATTCGGATTACTAATGATATAGCGCGGGAAACGGCACAAATTGCGGAACTAGATCGCGCGGATTTGATTTTACTAGGATGGCACAGGCCTACTTTTAGCAGCAACCGTTTGGGAGGACGTGTCGGTCAAATTCTCAGCAACGCTAAGGTGGATGTAGCAATTTTTGTTGACAGAGGCAGGGAAAAGTTAAATAACTTGTTAGTACCTTACGCGGCAAACATTCACGATGATTTGGGGTTAGAATTGGCGCTGAGACTGTTAGTTAATAGCGAGGAACGCCGTTTGACGGTGCTGCGGGTGGCGGTTGACGGGGAAGCTGGAAACGAGTTGAGTTACGAGTTTGGGCGAGTGATGGAGCAGTTGCCGGTTGACGTGCGATCGCGCATTGAAACTCCGATTGTGGAGGCTGCTGAGCCAATTCAAGCGGTGATTGCTGCTTCTGCTAATGCTGATTTGACTATTGCAGGTACGAGTCGGGAGTGGGGAATTGAGCGCCAAACTTTGGGACAGTATACTGATGAATTGGCTGTGCAGTGTCATTCTTCGCTGCTGATTGCGCGGTGTTACGTTAAAGTGCGATCGCACTTGGCTTCGGTACTTCCTCAAAGGTAGTCAGTAGACAGTTGACAGTTGGCAGTTGTTATTGGTTATTTGTGAGTTAGTATCAATGCCCAATGCCCAATGCCCAATGCCCAATGCCCAATGCCCAATTATTAATTACCAAGATGATGAATCATTTAAGCTTCAAATCCCTGGCATTTTACGGGGTAGCGATCGGCTCTGTTTTGCTGCTATTTAAAGTAGTAACTGCTTACGGAGAAGCAAATTTAAAGGCTGCTCCGGCAATTGCGGGAAGTTATCGCTTCGATCCTAAAAGTTTGCCTGAATGTCTGAAATCTGATTCCTTGGTCTTGACAATCGAGCAATCGGGTGTTTATTTGAGCGGTAATTTGCGATCGGGCAGCAGGGAGGGCAGGGAAAAAACAGCCGAGGAGAAACCTTCTCTATTTGGTAAGTGGGAAACTCAAGGATTGAACTTGTCCGGTGCGGTTGCTAATTTAGCTGGTTGCAGCGACTCCACAGCAACCGGTCAAAACAGTTCTGTTAAAATGCGCGGAATTGTGGATCGAGAAAGCTTTAAGGGGAAAATTAGTCTAACTGATAAGGCCGCGGCTACTGATTTTACGGCTCAAAGAGAAGCGGCGGTGCAACCCCAGAAGCAAGAACATTGATTGAGCAAAATAGAGAATAAGAAATGGGAAAGGGGTAATTCTTTGTCGCTTTCCGACTCTCCCCTTCTCCCCTGATGAAGCAAGGAATCACAAAGCGGCGGTGGGGGAGTGGGCGATCGAACTCCGGCCGCCGGAGCTCGCCTGTGACGGTCGGTTGCTGCTAAATTAGAAAATATACCTAAAAGTCAATGATAAAAATAAAGTATCCCAGAGGAGTCTTTGGTTGAGAATTTGTCTTGCTCAAGACCCCCCGTGCCCGTATAGTTTGTTTGGAATGGATGTTGCCGTGATATTAATGCCGTCAGAAACTTCGCTTACCGAGTCAAACCCGTTGATTTTAGACAGTTTGCCAGACTTGTCGCCGAACGGTGGCGGGTGTCCCCGCCGGGCCAGATTGCAAATTGATTTGATGTTGCTGGCGATCGAAGCCTTGTATCTCGGAGGTGCTGAAGAAATGCTGGCAGTGTCAAAGGAGCTGGAATTGGAATCAATTATCAAAAATCGGGTTGCCCTTTGGCTGATGCGCAATACTAACCCGCTGAGACGCTACGCCCAGCGCCGCTCCCTTACCATTGTGGAGGCAAAAGCGCTGGTGGCGATCGCCTGTAATATGGCGCGCAAGTTAACCGCCACAATTCGGCAGTTGCTGCTAGACTCGCAGCAGTTGCGATCGAAAAATATCCCCCTCAACCAGAACCTGCCGCTGGCCGAGTATTTAGAACGCTTTCGAGCTCACTTTCGATCGCGCATGAACCCCAAGCGATCGCTGGTTGCAGTTTACGATTCCGACGAAAAGCTCGACGAACTAGCTTTGAACTTGTTGAGCAAACTGCTATTTTGTACAGGCACAGCCGGAATGCAGCGCTTCTGGGTTAGCCTGTTTGATGGAGAAGTTGAATAAAAAATGACTATTAGGCGTCAGTACAGTCTGCCAAATTGCACCCTGGTTCTAGAAGGGTTGAGCGATGGATCGGCAGCCAGCCAGTTAGATATACGGCCGGTGCTTTCGATATTAATGAGCGCTGAATGCTATGTTACAGGTCTCGGCGAGCCCCTGACGGGGGGACGGGAGTTTTTTGAAAGCTTGGTGAGGGCCGTCAGCAGCTACGCTCAAGAATTTATGAGCGGAGTGCATTATCCCGATCGCTACGGCCCGAATTTGGGTATGGTGCAGTTGCAGAGAATTGACGGCAACGTGCATCGGTTGACCGTTCTACCCGCCTCCACAGGCAGCCCAACCCAAATCGATCAAAAAACAGAACTGTCGGCAAAAGTAGATTTGACGACGGTACAGCTATTTGACTTGGTAGAGGCGATCGATCAGTTTTTTGCCGACACGCAGACGCTACCGGAATTGTCGCTGCAATTAACCCCAATTTCCAAGCGTTATATCAAGTCGGCCGAACCTTTGGCGAAGCGGAGTTTGCCTGCTGTCGTGGGAGTGTCGAGTTTGGCTTTGGCTGCGATGGCGTTTTTCTTGGTGCCGATACCCGAAGTCCAGCGCCCCAGAGATCCGGTGCCGCAGCCCAATCCTGCGGGCCAGAATCAGGGAACGCCGAATCCGGGCGGATCGGGTTCGCCGAATCCCAATCCCGCGCGCCCTGCTGACGGTTTGCTGCCTGGGAATAAAACTCCGAAAGCTGAATCGAGTTCGCCGACTCCGAGCCCCGCGCCGCAGTCGGAGGCTTCACCGTTGGCCGCACCGCAGTCTAATACTTCGCCCGAAACCACGCCCAGTCCTGTTGCTGAAGGTTTGGCAAGCCCTGAAGCGGCTGCCGTGCCGATTACCGATCCGGCGGAAATTGAGCTGTTGAAGGGCAAACTTTCGCAGCAAATTGAGGGAGTTGTCAAGAATCAGCCTGCCGTTGATGCGGAGTTGGTTTATCGGGTGAGTGTGGCTAAAGACGGGGCGATTGTCGGTTACAAGTCGGAGAATTCGGCAGCAGTCGATCGATCGCAAACGCCTTTGTCGGAGTTGCTTTACAAACCGATTGGCAGCAGGCCGCCTGCGGAACCGCTGGCTGATTTCCGAGTAGTTGTTGCACCGGGCGGCACTGTTCAAGTGAGTCCTTGGTAATGGTTCATAGTTGAAGAAGACCGGGCGGTTAGAAACCGCGTCTACACAAACAAAACCCGCCTCCGCGGGTTGAAGAGTGCGCGGTTAAAATTACCGGATCTGATTAATTCTCTTCATTCCGCGGAGGCGGAATTCGTTTGTGTAGACGCGGTTTCAACCGCCGTCTTTTTCTTATATTATAATTTGACTCAAAAGCCTGTTGGTGCGATCGGCTCAATGTCTGGGTCAAATCCTCCGACTTGATTGGTGCGAATTATCCACAAAAATGCTCCCTGTTTTAAGAAAATTTTGGCGATTTCATCTTGGGTGCGTCTGGGCAGCATTGTTCGGTAACTAATAGCAGCTTTTATCAAGTTCGCTATACCCGCAAAAAATGTTTTTTTCAGTTCCGAATCAATCCCCGCCAATCTCGTATTTTTCCGCCAATCTGGACGGACAATACCGAGGGGAATTAATACTTTTTCTAAACTTTCTCCTAAAGCTACTAACTGGTGAAATCTTTGGGTTTGTGCGTCGGTGGGATGTGTTTTCAGCCAGTCTTGAATCTGAGGATTTGACTCGACTTCGGAAGTAATTTTTTTAATTGTCGCGTAAATTGCCTGACTTGAATCTTGGACGCAAGAAGTTGCTGGCGTGACTAAAGTTGCGCCGGTGCCGTCTCCGCTGCGGTAGCGGGCCATCATGATATCTAGTTGCTGGTTTAATTCGGTTAAGGGCGACAAGGCGATGCCGCCAAAATCGTAGTCGCAACACACGCAGTCTAATTTACAGATGATATCGCAAACCGGGCGATCGCCCAACCAGCCGCGCTGCAAGTCTCCCATGTAACTTTGCCACTTGTTGGAACCGGCGACAATTCCGTCGGCATTGTGGGCGTAAACTTGTTTGTATTCTATGTCAAAACGCAGTTCGCTAGTAAATCGATCGCGCACTACTTTTGCTACTCCGAAAGCAAAATGTCCGGTGACAATTCCCAGCGGTGGCCGTTCGCCTTTTTTGCCGCCGATACCCCCGAAACTGTGAATCACTATGCCGATATCTCCTTCTTGCCAAGGAGAGATTGAAGGGTTTTCTGTAGCGTCATCAGGCGTTAACAATACTCTTTTTGCTTGCCCTTTTTGGGCTGGTGTATTTTCCCAATTTTTGCTGCTTAAATAAGCGAGAGATTTTTTCAGTCCGAAATGTGTTTCATCTGGAATTAATTGGGCAATTTTGCGGGGTTCGATTGCCTGTACTGCAAATATACTGTCTTCGTCTCTTTCGCCGTAAATATACCAGCCGTCTGGATTTAATGGCGATTGTTCGATCTGGTGATTGGTAGACCTCGCTACGCCATTTTTGTCTGGCTGTACTTGGGGAATCCGAATGATTTCGGCGGCGCCGTCAAATTGTTGAGATGTTTTGTTGAAATGGCGGACAATAAATTTGTCGCTGTTGGGTTCTTTTCGCTGTAGAATTGAGACTAAGGCGCACAAACGTCCGATAATTTGTACTGGTTCGCGATCGATCGTGAGTTCGCGGCGATCGCTGCTGCTATAATTAATTGCAATCACTGGCCTGCGCAGCATCACTGTCACGCTGTCTTCGAGTCGGGTACCTGCGAGAGTTTCTAAAGGGCCGACATTTCGTAACCCGTTCAATCTATCTGGATGAATGTTGCCAGATTTTTTACTATTTTTAGCCTGTTTGGTGAAGTTGATATCTTGCGTTACTGCGTGGAGAAAAAACTGTACTTCGCGATTTGTACTCCATTTCAAAAATGCTGTTTTGCCAATAAAGTTTTGATATCTTTTTGGTGCATTTATTACTTCAAAAAACACTGTATCGTAGGGCTGGCGCTGTTCGTTTGAGGGCAAAATCAAGCGGCCGTGCCAAAGAGCGATCGGCTTGTAGAGATGGGCAACTGCTGCTGGATTTTCGCAGATTATCTGCGGATCGCGCGCTTCTGAAATATCGCTTCCAGATCCACCAAAAATAGCAGCCGTTAAATTGCCCTCAGTTTCTAGGAACAGCGGTTCTAAAAAAAGGTTTTGCGAGTCAGAAAGATTAGCGGTTGAATTGCCGGAATTTTTGGTAAACTGCGGTCTAGAAGAATGGCGTTTTTCCTCCAATTTCACCTGCAACCAATTGAGGAACAGCCGAATAAAAATAAAAGCTGTTAGGCCGGAAATAACAGCCAGAACAATCAGCGCCAGAATCAAAATGAATTGGTCGAAAGATAGACCGGAAAGTAAAATAATTGTGGGCCCGATCGCAGAAAATGCCATAATATCTAAAAACGAGTTTTAGGTTCGATCCAGTCTGTGCTGGCTTGACTGCCGAAAACTAGGGGTTTGTCCTCGCTGACAGCTACCGTTTGGCCTGTCATATCCACTGCACAAAGAGGCCAAGATCGATCGCCCAAATTGCCGGCGCGGAACAGAACTTGTCCCGGGCAAACTTGACTCCAACCCAACAATACAGCATGAGTGTAAAGACTGCGAGCGGGAGCAACGGTATAAGTGTAATTATCATTTTTGTCCCAGATTACCGCGTAGTCGGACATATCGGAAGAGTTGAAAAGCGCTTCAAATTCGCGGGCGAGAACGCGGGAACCCTCTTGATTCCAAGAAACAGGCACTAAAATCGCGATCGTCCCGGACATATCTGTGTCATCGCTAGCATACATTCCGCTTTCCGCCAGAGGCGAAGCAGCCGCTACTGTTTGCAGTTCCCCTGTTTTGAGATTTTCCACAAACATGACGCTGCTAACCCGACACCGGGCGAATTCCGCCTCTACTTGCAACTCAATTCGACTGTAAGCGGCGTATTGACCGTTAGTTGAAACTAGGGAAGGGCTGCGATAGTAGCGGACGCCTGTGCCGGCAGTTGAGCTCACTTTAGCATGAGTGGCACTAATCCATTCCCAAGGAACGGGATAAGGGCTATTTAAAGGGTCAGTCATCGGTTTTTTTCCAAAAGTTATACAGCATTATCTAACAGATTCAGGCTTGCACGCAGGGCACTAGAAACCCGGTTTCTGCCGGAAATGCTTCGCCGCCAAACCCCAGATTTGGAAAAACCGGGTTTCTGTTTTAGATTAGACGAGCAATTGCATTCATTCCCTCGCACTTCTTGAAATTCATCTGCGTTTATCTGCGTGCATCTGCCTTACATCTGCGGTTTCTGTATCAATCAAAGATTTATGCAATTCAAGTCTAATGTAGATTTGTCTTCCAATCTAAAATCTCAAATCTCAAATCGGATTGGTAAGATAGTATCGAAATTAATCTGGTACGTGCACCGTCCGGGAGGAAAAATGACGCCATCTTTTAACCAAAAACCTTCAATCCCCCCGACTCGCGTCTCCAAGTCGCGGGGAAAAGGTTTGCTTGTACTGTCGCTGATATTTCGACTGCTGCTGCTGGGGGTAGGCAGCGGTTTTGCGTGGGTTTTGGGGATGGCGATCGCTCAAATTTACCCTTCTAACACCGCCGAGATGCCGCTGGCAGAGAGATTGCTGCGCGTAACTCAAAATTTGACCTCCAGCCCGAAACGCGCCCCAGCAACGCAAATTCCGGCGCTCCCGACACCAACCGCTACACCGACTCCCCAGTCAAAACTCAGTCCTGCCCAGAGAGAGAAATTGCAGTCGGATTTGAGACAGTTGCAGGGGGAGTTGAACGCGCTAATCGGGCGCACGGCGGCTTTGGAGAGTCAGTTGGGCAGCAGCCGCCCGACGGAAACTTTGGAAAAGCGGTTGCAGTTGATGTCGCGGGAATTGGCAGGGCCGGAAACGGCGGCAAGTCCTGTTCCTGCTTTACCGGCGATCGGCAGCAGCCCCAGTCTGAGCCCTGAAACGGTGAATACTGCGCCGCAGAATGCCAATAATCCGGTGTTTGGAGGGGATGGGCTGATGGTAACTCTGCCCAGCGATGTTTTGTTTGATACTGGCAGCATTTCTTTGCGCGCGGGAACAAGTGCGATTTTGGACAATTTGGTGGCGGAGTTGAGCAATCACGAGGGGGCGACGGTGCGGGTTGCGGGCCATACTGACGACGCGGGGGAAGCGGCGGACAATCGCAATGTGTCGTTTGCGCGGGCTCAGGCTGTGGTGCAGTATTTGTCGGGTGTGCTCGGTCAGAAGTATCATTGGGTGGCGATCGGCTATGGGGAAAGTCGCCCTTCGGTAGACAATAGTTCTGATAGTAATCGGCAGCGCAACCGCCGCATTGAAGTGGCAATTAGTCCTTAGTCAGCGGACTTGTGGATACTAGATTTGTTGCATGAATCTTTGATTGATAGTGAACCGCAGATGTAAGGCAGATAAACACAGATAAACGCAGATAATTTCCACAGAGGTGATCGAATGGTTGCAATTGGAGGCTACTGTGTTGAATTATCAAGGGGTAAGCTGCTGTCACGCTGAAGGTGTAAGAGGTGGCAAGTCAGAATTATTTTTAGCCCGATCTATTGCCTCTTGATGTTCGCTCCTAAGTTTTGGTTTTAAATACAAGTTTTCAATCAAAGCTGCCACTCCGGCAAACCAAGGCGGCACGATTATAGCTCCGATAATTCCCAATACTTGAACGCCTCCCAAGACAGAAAGCAATTGATATAAAGGGTGCACACCAACCGATGAACCAACCAGCAAAGGATCGAGGACGTAAGTTTCTAAATTCTGGATAATTACAAATAACAGCAACACCCACAAAAGTACCCAGCCACCTTTAGCTAATGCTACGATTAATGCTGGTACTGCTCCTAACACGGGGCCGATGAAGGGAATCAAGTTGGTAACACCGGCGATCGCACCCAAGCCTAAAGCAAATTCCGGCATTCCCAAAACGCTCAAACCTGTGGTAATAAATATCCCTAAAATGCCCGAAACTAACACTCGCCCGCGAATGTAACTCCCCATTCTTTGACCGATTGGCGTGGCTTGTGCTGCTAATCTTTCATCCCAAGGTTTCGGGAAAAACTGCACCAAACTTTTAATTAATGTGTCGCTGTCGGCAACCATGTAACCTGAGATAAATAATGCTAAAACTAAACTGAAGAAACCGCCGAGAATGCCTCTCGTTAAACTGTACGATCGCAAAACCAGTTGTTGGCTCGATCGAATCAGCCAATTAGTCAGCGATTGAGTGTCCACCAACTGACCCACCAAGGTTGGGGCATTGTCGCTCAACCGACTCAATACATTAGTTGCCACAGTTCGCAAACTTTCGACATAAACTGGTAACTGCCGCAGCAGTAATTCTATTTGTGCGATTACTGTGGGGCCGATTAACACCACCGTGCCGCTTAATCCGCCGATGAGAGTTAAATAAACCATAATCACCGCCAGCCAGCGGGGAACCCGCATGGTTTCGGCCCAATTCACGATCGGGACGATCGACGCGGCGAGCACGACTGATATCATCAGAATTACTAGCAGGCTGCGCAATTGCCACAGCAGCACTAGCAGCAAGGACGATGCAACAATTAGCAGCAAGTTAGGTAAAGAAATAGTTATCCGCTGTTCTGACATGATTAAGTAATTATATTTTTGGCGATCGTCTCAACCTTGATTTTATAATAAACGATATGATATAAGTTACAATTAAGATTATGAAAGTGCATTCAAGCAGTGGGAATGTGTTTGCTGACTTAGGGCTCCCCAATCCTGATGAACTATTGATTAAGGCAGAACTAGCTCATCAAATCAATGAGTTAATCTCCGAACGCCAACTAACCCAGACTGAAGCAGAAAAGCTCTTAGGTATCGATCGACCCAAAATATCAGCATTGATGCGCGGTAAATTATCCGAGTTCTCTACAGAACGCCTATTTAGTTTTCTCAACGCACTCGGCAGCAATGTAGAGATTCGTATTGCCCACTCGCAACCAAATGTCCAAGCTCAAACTCGCATTGTCGTAGCATAGTACAGGAAAAATTAAAAGATTAATATGCAGCCGCAATATTCCACCCAAGATTTGTCCGCCATTTCGTCTATAAAATCCCCAACGCTGTTTTACGAATGGCAAAACTATCGCTGTGCTTATGAAGTTTATAACCCAACTACTGCGACAGAAGATAGCATCCCTTTGTTATTAATTCATCCGATAGGAGTTGGGTTGTCAAGAATCTTTTGGCATAGATTTTGTGATAGTTGGTACAAAGCAGGGAACACTAATCCTATTTACAATCCCGATCTTTTGGGCTGCGGCGATTCCGAAATGCCGGCTGTGGCTTGCTATCCAGACGATTGGGCCGCACAGTTGCAGTTTTTCTTGGAAACTGTAGTCAAAAAACCTGCGATCGTACTCGTGCAAGGTGCTTTACTTTCTGTAGCCTTGGCTTTAGCAAAAATGCAGCAGGAAAGCGGCTCAAATTTAATTCGCGGGTTAGTCCTCGCGGGGCCTCCCGCTTGGGCGGTGATGAACAAACATTCGACAGACAGACAGCAAAGAATTGTCTGGAATTTGTTAAATTCTCCCTTGGGAAACGCTTTTTACCGCTACGCCAGACGCGCTGAGTTTCTGCGCTCTTTTTCCATCAAACAACTGTTTGGCGATGCGGCGAAAGTTGACAGCGAATGGTTGGATGCTTTGCAGGCTGGGGCAGCGAATCCTGACAGCCGCCACGCGGTTTTCTCGTTTTTAGCGGGGTTTTGGCGTCAGGATTACAGTAGCACGATTCAAAAGTTCGATCGCCCCACACTCGTTGTCATGGGAGAAAAAGCCTCAAGTATCAGTCAATCGGGTAAAGAAGAAAAACCCGATGAAAGATTAGCGCAATATTTAGCTAACTTTCCCAATGCGGAAGGTTTGTTGATACCGGGGCGCAACGTTTTACCTTACGAATCAACCGCAGAATTTGTGGCTGCTGTTGGTGAGTTTGTGAATAAGTTAAATAAAAATTAAATCTATTTTTGGAGTTTCAGAACCAGTTGTCTCATGCTTCCGGCTCGTCCAAAGACTGGCGTAATTTTGAAATAACATCCTCGGCTGACTGCTGTCGGAATTTGCCTGTACGGAAATCAGCTAAGGTTTGTTGAGCATCCGCAGCTATTTCGGCGCGGATACTCTCGCAGTGACGGTTTTGCAGGATTTTGATCGGCATTTCCTGCTGTTCGCAGGACAGTTGCAAAGTAGTTTCTAGCACTTGGTCGAGGGTATTCATAGAGTTAGGCTATTACCCAATACGGTTGAACAACTTGCGAAGTTTAGTAAATTGTATCGCTTATTCCCTCCAGTTGCTAGGTACTACCTGCTCGCGCCTTGCTCGCTGGTTGGTAAGCTGATATAATTTTTTCCAAGACAGCGTGTTTAGAATTCGCTGCTGATACAAATACCGCAAGAAACGGGTGGCTTTAAGTTTGCACCATCAGTAGACTAAAAAGATGCAAATCTTTTTCTGAATAGCCGACATGATTTCGATCGAAAGTCCGAGTATCTATGACAGCGAAGATTATCACCGGATTGCTGGGGCGATCGCATTTATGCGTCAAAATCACTTGCATCAGCCAGATTTAGCAGCCGCAGCACAGCATATCGGTTTAAGTGAGTATCATTTCCAACGAATGTTTACTCAGTGGGCTGGTATTAGCCCCAAGCGGTTTTTGCAGTATCTGACGGTTGAATATGCCAAGTCAAAGATTGCTCAAACTAAAAGCCTTCTCGATTTAACATCAGATATCGGCTTATCTAGTCCCGGAAGATTGCATGATTTGTTTGTGAATCTCGAAGCAATGTCTCCGGGTGAGTTTAAAACAGGCGGATTAGGATTGCAAATTGTCTGCGGAATTCACGACACTCCTTTTGGCAAAGCTCTAATTGCAACAACAGCCCGCGGCATTTGTAATCTGTATTTCTTGGATGGAACCGATGAGCAAAGGGCTGAACAAATGCTGCGGAATGTCTGGTTAAATGCTGAGGTTATTTGCGATCGCGAAATCACTCAACCTTTGTGCGATACAATTTTCGATCGAGGCAGTTTTTGCGATCGTAAACCGATCGCACTTTTGGTGAAGGGAACTAATTTTCAGGTTCAAGTCTGGCGGGCACTTTTGAGAGTCCCATTTGCGGGAATCACCACCTACCAAACTATTGCTGAAACCATCGAGCGCCCGACAGCAGCTAGAGCCGTTGGTAATGCTGTGGGTAATAATCCCGTCGCCTATCTGATCCCGTGTCATCGCGTCATCCGAGAATCTGGAGAGTTGGGCGGTTATCGCTGGGGTGTGGAGCGAAAAACAGTTATTTTAAGCTGGGAAGCCAGCCGCGAAATTAACAAATAATATCATGTCCGGTTGAATAGTTATAATACTTTTGTTCGACCATGCGCCACGCCCGTCAGCCACAGGTATCTAATTTTATCGCGATCGCACTTAACTCCCTAACAATTGATATCATGTTCGATCGCATCCTTCGTGTATGGGCGGGGCGGGTTTAGGAGATAATTAGTTTGAGACGTAGATTGTTGGTAAAACCCGCCCCTACGAAATCGCAAATTATTCGATCGCGAATCAAGCAGACATGATAGGAATTTGGTTTCAACTGCGATGCCAAATTGTTGTACCGTCTTTTTGGTCGATTAGAGTAACACCTTTATCCTTAAGCTCATTGCGAATGCGATCGCCCTCAGCGAAATTCTTAGCTTTTCGGGCATCTTTCCGCTGCTGAATCATCGCCTCAATCTCCCCATCCGTCAAACCACCAACCGAGATTTCCGTCTCAGCTTCCGGCTGAACTTCCAAACCCAAAACCCCAGCCAAATTCACCAAAGTCACCCACTTTTGCTGCAACAATTCCGCAGGTGTTTCAGTTTTCCCTTGATGCACCAAAACATTACCTTCCTTGCCCAATTCCTTAGCTAATTCAAACAGCACAGTCAAAGCACCCGGAGTATTAAAATCCTTATCCATAGCTGCTTGAAATTGCTGCACTAATGTGCTATCTCGTCCAGTCAATGTATCTATTTTCTCAACATCCCAACCCAGTTTAGAGCCGTGTTGACTGCCAAAAAGTAAGCCTTCCTTAAGAGTCTGCCAGCCATTTCGAGCGCTAGCGATCGCCTCTTCAGTAAAATCAATCTGACTGCGGTACTGCGCCATCAACACAAACAGCCT
This sequence comes from Microcoleus sp. A003_D6, assembly GCF_036702825.1. Lineage (NCBI taxonomy): Bacteria > Bacillati > Cyanobacteriota > Cyanophyceae > Oscillatoriales > Microcoleaceae > Microcoleus > Microcoleus sp. A003_D6. The sequence goes on from NZ_JAUBWA010000002.1 coordinate 102,805, forward strand.
CACCGCCATCGGTTCCACCGCTTTGGACTTATCACTCTTACTCCCCCCCTTACCAAGGGGGGGCTGGGGGGGGTTAGATTCATTCTGACTCCCCCCCTTACCAAGGGGGGGCTGGGGGGGGTGAGATTCCAAATCGCTCGACCAATTTCCCGACAGCAAATCGCGAATTGTAATAAAATTGTGCAAAGTCTTAGACATCTTTGTGCCGTTGACAGTCACAAAAGCATTGTGCATCCAATAATTAGCAAGGGATTTCCCAGTCGCGGCTTCAGATTGAGCAATTTCGTTTTCGTGGTGCGGAAAAGTTAAATCGGAACCGCCGCAGTGAATGTCAATAGTTTCGCCCAAGCAATCGCGCACCATCGCCGAACATTCAATGTGCCATCCGGGGCGACCTTTTCCCCAAGATGACTCCCAAGCAGGTTCACCTGGTTTAGCGCTTTTCCACAGGGCAAAATCAGACGAATCTCGCTTTTTTTGAGCTTCTATTTCTGCGGTTTCCAATCTGCCGCTAGCCCCTGCTTCCATTTCTTCCAACTTGCGGCCGGAAAGTTTTCCGTAATCGGCAAACTGCCTAACGTTGTAGTAAACGTCGCCGCCAGACGCATAGGCATAACCTTTATTTTCTAATTCGTGAATCAGCCGTTTAATGCCGTCCATTGTATGTGTGGCGCGGGGATATTCATCGGCCCTGAGAATATTCAGCTTGTCCATATCTGCAAAATATTCGTCGATGAAGCGTTCCGCTACAGATTCCATTGTGGAATTCGTTTCTCGCGCGCGGTTGAGAATTTTGTCGTCAATATCTGTAAAATTCTGCACGTAGCGGACATCAAATCCGCGCCACATCAGATATCGGCGCACCATGTCCCAAACAATGTAAGCGCGGGCGTGCCCGACGTGGCAGTAATCGTATACCGTAACGCCGCAGCAATACATCCGCACCTTTGGGGGTTCGAGGGGTTCAAAAGGTGATTCGCGGCGGGTCAAGCTGTTGTAAAGCGTTAGAGTCATTCGATTTTAGATTTTAGATTTTAGATTTTAGATTTTACAAGATTTACGCATAACCCCTATATGTTAGGGTGCGCAGTGCGCATATTATCTGTATAGGTAACGTGTCAAACCATTTTTGCGTCTAGGACTATTGGTTTGTAGTTGCGATCGCCCGTAAGCGTTGCTTGCAGAAGATGAACACCCAACTGCCAGCCGAGGAAATTTTGCACTCAATCTCCTCTATCCATAGTACCGCCCCAGCCGACTCAATCTCACATCTAATTCATGTCACGGAATCTTGACAATAGTTGCGGCGACGATCCCCACAAGCGGTTTATTGTCAAGACTTCCTGACAAATTGATCCCCAAAGTCACGAAAATGCGTATAAGTACCCATGATTGAGGCAAAAGACCCCTTGACCAGATCGCAACTTGTCTGCAACATTAAGTCATGACAAAGCGATCCCAAAGAAATACTTGGATTAAGCCGAGGCAGCTCTGGGAGTCGAATAGCGCGCGTGCTGCGAGCACAGCGTTGCTAGCAGCACCGATCGCACTCACAAAATCGATCTTGTCAATCAAGAATCGACAGAAAAGTTTTATTTAGATCGGACGGTGCGCGCAGAAGCCAAGAAGTCACAACCCCCGATCGCATAGGGGAAAAGACAAGCTAAAAACAAGCAAGGCTTCAAAGGTTGGAGAGATTTGGAAGCTCGATAATATTTGCATTTAAAAGAGTTTCTAACTCAAAAAGTCAACACATTTGTGTTGAAACGAAAAATCTAACCCGCCATCCTAAATTAGTGGAGAACCAACTCATGGCAAAAGAACGCCCACCATTAGAAGAGATGACTTTGCGACAACTCCGCAGAGTTGCTAGCGAATGTGGAGTCTCTCGCTACAGCCGGATGCGGAAATCGCAACTTCTGGCATCAATTCAAGAAATTCAGCGCACCAAATTTTCATACAGTCCATCTCGCAAACTAGAGGCACAAGAAGCAGTGGAAGCAGCAAAGTTTGAACTCGGCCAAGAAGATAGAACAGGCGGTTCTTTGTCGTCTGTAGATGAAGGTTTAGCAGATTTGCCCAACGGCTACGGCGAAAGTCGGGTTGTTTTAATGCCCCGCGACCCAGAATGGGCCTACACTTACTGGGACATTCCGAACGATCGCAAACAAGAATTGCGCCGCCAAGGAGGACAGCAACTCGCCCTGCGGATCTACGACGTTACAGACGTTAACCTCGACAGCCAAAGCCCGCACAGCATTCAAGAATATCCCTGCGACGAACTAGCCCGCGAATGGTACGTGCCAATCCCCGTGAGCGATCGGGACTACGCGATCGACATCGGCTACCGCTGTGCAGACGGCCGCTGGCTGGTATTAGCCCGATCGGCCCAAGTCCGCGTCCCGCCCATCTATCCCAGCGACTGGATTGAAGATCAATTCATCACCCTTGACTGGGAAGAAGACTTGCGCGGCCAAACCTTCGCCGAACTGGTTACTCCGGCCAAGAAAATGGCAGCAGCAACAGCCTCCGCAACTTACAGCAACGGTAACGCCATTTACGAGCAAATCTTCGGTATGGCAGAATCGGCAGAAGCGATGCGCGTAGCGGGTTCTATCTTCGGTTCCATGCAGCACGTCGCCGGTTCCATCCAGCAAGTGGGCATCCACGAACAAGCTATCAGTTCCTACGTGTTCCCCTCCGGCGTCGGAATGTGGGCGGCTTCGGCCATGTCCGGCCTCACCATGTCCGGTGTCGGTATGTCCGGCCTCACCATGTCCGGTGTCGGTATGTCCGGCCTCACCATGTCCGGTGTCGGTATGTCCGGCTTCACCATGTCCGGTGTCGGTATGTCCGGTGTCGGTATGTCGGGAGTTGGCTTCGCCGCCCCGATGCGCCCCCGCCAGTTCTGGTTAGTTGCTGACGCCGAACTGATTGTCTACGGCGCCACGGAGCCCAACGCCACCGTCTACGTAGGCGGACAGCCGATTAAACTCAATGCTGACGGCACTTTCCGCTTCCAAATGTCCTTCCAAGACGGCTTAATCGACTATCCGATTTTTGCAGTAGCCGCAGATGGCGAACAAAACCGCGCTATCCACATGAAATTCGAGCGCGAAACCCCAGAACGGCGCACTAATACCAAGGAAGATGCTGTTGTTGAATGGCTTGGCTAACGGCAACGGTCGATCGCGATCCGGGCGATCCCCCAGGTTTGTGCCAATTTTTTAACCATCACAAGGCAGACCCGGAGCCGATCGTGATTTGTTAGGGTTAATCCCAGACAACAACCCATAACACCCCCTATACACCGTTCTCCTGTTTTGAGGAGCGGTGTTTTTTGTGTTTAGAAGGAAGAAGGAAGAAGGAAGAAGTTCGGCAACGGATTTTGTAGCGGATGTAACGGATGTAACGGATTAGAAGAAGGAAGAATTATTTATTTATAATGTTCTCAATAGACTTGAATTGCATAAATCTTTGATTGAAGGATCAACCGCAGATTACAGGCAGATAAACACAGATAAACGCAGATAATCTCAAGATAGTTGATGATTTTTGTAATAGGTTTAATATCTATCTGTAGATAGATGTTGATTTAACTCGCCATCTCATCAGTTAAATCAAAATTTGCACTCTTCACTCAAGCATTATTAAGTAAGCTAAAGTTTACTTAAATTTTTATTGCACAAACTCGCTAAATCCAGCGAAACAAAAGAAAGCGAGTTATCAGAGAAATAAGGCGATCGCACCGCCACTTCTCAAAAACAAATGCAAAAAATAAATTCCCCGCCGCAACAAAGGCAGAAGCCTCATCTTTTCGCCTTATTCGCGATCGCATTAGCCGCCGTCTTGCTTTTATTTATCCTGCCGGCACTGACTCAACAGCCAGTCGCGATCGCGATGTTGATGCAAAGCCAAGACATTGTTAACTGGAAACCCTTTTTCAAAGAATTTGAACAGAAAAACCCCAAGATTCGCATCAACCTCATAGAAGGGCCTTCTGATACCAACCTCGTAGAAAATCTTTACACATCTGCCTTTCTTTTAGGCGAGTCGCCCTACGACATCATCAACATGGATATTGTCTGGGTTCCCAAATTTGCAGCCGCAGGTTGGGTAAGGGATTTGACAGACAGAATTTCCCCCGAACAACTATCAAAATTCATCCAAGGTAACGTCGAAGGTGGGCGGTATCGGGGCAAACTTTACCGAATTCCCCACGCTTCCGATGCCGGAATGCTTTATTACCGCAAAGACATTTTAGAACAAGCGGGAATTCCAGCGCCGAAAACCTTTGAAGAGATGGTAAAAATCTCTCAAAACTTGCAGAAACAGGGAAAAACAACTTGGGGTTATTTGTGGCAAGGCAAACAATACGAGGGAGTATCTGCGATGTTTGTCGAGGTTCTCTCCGGTTTCGGCGGCTTCTGGGCCAACCCTCAAACTTTTGAAGTTGGGTTAGATAAACCGGAGGCAATTAAAGCAGTGGAATTTCTCAAAAATACGATCGCCTCCGGCATTTCTCCGGCGGGTGTAACCACTTACGCCGAAGAAGAAACCCGGCTGTTGTTTCAAAACGGGCGATCGCTTTTTTTGCGAAACTGGCCGTATGTTTGGAAGCTGGCAAATGCCGAGGGCTCGAAGGTTAGAGGCAAAATTGCGATCGAGCCAATGCTCAGCAGTATCGGTAAAACAGGCGGTTCCTGCTTGGGCGGCTGGGGCTGGGGAATTGCCAAAACCTCAAAACATCCAGAACAAGCGTGGAAAGCAATTAAATACCTTACCAGCGAGGAAACGCAGCGCAAATTTATTTTACAAACCGGTTTAGTTCCCAGTTACAAATCCCTATTTACCAACAAAGAAATAGTCGCCAAATATCCCCACTACCCGCAACTGCTAAAAGTAGTGGAACGATCAGCTTTGCGCCCCCCCCTGGCACAATACGCTCAAGCTTCTGATATTTTGCAGCGCTATTTGAGTTCAGCTTTTACTGGGAGAATGAGTGCAGAACAAGCAATGAAAGCAGCAGCTAGCGAAACTCGCAATTTATTAGGCAGTTTGAAACAACCCCAAGCTTTGTAAATTTGACATCTTGCCTCTGTCAGAAACAGGCAAGATGCCTGTTCCACAAAGAGTGAATTTTTTTATTGTGGGGTGGGCATCTTGCCCGCCCGAACAGGCAAGATGCCTGTTCCACAAACAGTTAATTCAATTGTGGGGTGGGCATCTTGCCCGCCCAAAAATAATTTAAAGGTGAACAATATGCAATTAGACAAGATGCGACAGCGCGAACAAAAAACCGGATGGATATTAGTAGCACCAGCTTTGATAATTCTGATGCTAGTATTTGCTTACCCAATATTGCGCGCTTTTTGGCTGAGTTTATTCACCCAAAACCTCGGTACAGAATTAAAACTAATTTTTTCCGGTTTTGCTAACTACAGTCGAATCTTAGGCGACGGGCGTTTCTGGCAAACTTTAGGCAACACCACAGTATTTACAGTCGCCTCAGTCTTACTGGAATTAATTCTCGGCATGGGCATTGCCTTAGTCTTAAATCAATCCTTCGCAGGGCGCGGCATTGTTCGCACAATCTCCTTGCTACCTTGGGCGCTGCCGACTGCATTGATGGGAGTAGCTTGGGCGTGGATTTTTAACGACCAATACGGCGTAATTAACGATATTTTGATGCGTTTGGGATTGATTAAAAATAGCATTAGCTGGCTGGGAGACCCAACTTTGGCAATGATGGCAGTGATTACAGCAGATGTGTGGAAAACTACGCCGTTTGTCAGCTTGCTTTTGTTAGCGGGATTGCAATCAATTCCCGGTGATTTGTACGAAGCCCACGCGATTGACGGCGCCAGTAGCTGGCAGAGTTTCCGTCAAGTTACGCTGCCGCTGCTGATGCCGCAGATTGCGATCGCCTTGCTGTTTCGATTTACTCAAGCTTTCGGCATTTTTGACTTGATTCAGGTGATGACGGGAGGGGGGCCGGCGGGGGCGACGGAGACGGTTTCTATCTACATTTACAGCACGGTGATGAGGTATTTAGACTTTGGGTACGGGGCCGCTTTGGTGGTGTGTACTTTTTTGCTGTTAGTGGCAGCAGTTGCGATCGCCAGTTACCTGTTATCGAGAGCCCGCGCCAGTCAATTTTAGATTTGTCGCACGCACACCCCAGAAACCGGGTTTCTTCGTATATTTCTCGCGACTCGTCGAATAAACTCGCAGAAACCCGGTTTCTTGCCCCACGCGCCCGCACACCCCAGAAACCGGGTTTCTTCGTAAATTTCTCGTTCCTGTCCGCAAAACTCATAGAAACCCGGTTTCTCGCTATTTCTTGAAACTCTTGTGGGGTGGGCATCTTGCCCGCCCCAAAAAATAAATCTAAATCCCGCAACAACTTAGCACGTTCATTTCATTGGTATAAATTATGTCGATCGCCCGCGAACAACCTACCAAAAAAACCTTTAACATCCGGCAATTAATCTTGCCAATCTCGGCAATATTAATTGTCGCATATTTCCTCGCACCCATCGTCTGGCAGGTGCTAACTTCTTTCAAAGTAAATGCGGATATTGCGGCGATTCCCAACGTCTACATTCCCAAACGAATTACTTTCGAGCACTACCTGTCTTTGTTCCGCCGCCGCCCGTTTGCACTTTATATTTTAAATAGCGCTTTTGTTTCCATTACTTCAACACTACTGTGTTTAGCAGTAGGCGCTCCCGCAGCTTACGCTTTAGCCAGGTTGCGGCTGTGGGGCGAGAGAATTATCCTGGCAACTGTGACGATTGTAACCTTGTTCCCGGCGGTGCTGCTATTTTTGGGACTGCTGGAAATTGTCAAAGCTTTGAACTTAGGCAATAATTATTTAGCCTTAATTATTCCTTACACCGCTATCAACTTGCCGCTGACAATTTTGGTAATGCGAAGTTTCTTTCAACAGTTGCCAAAAGATTTGGAAGATGCCGCTAAAGTGGACGGATACAACACTTTTCAAATGCTGTGGCAAATCGTACTGCCGATGACATTTCCCGCGTTAGTCACAACTGGAATTTTGACATTTATTTCAGCTTGGAACGAGTTTATATTTGCATTAACATTTATGACTCGCGAATCTCTAAAAACTATTCCCGTCGCCACGGCTCAACTCAGTGGCACGTCAGTCTTTGAGATTCCTTACGGGCCGATCGCCGCAGCCACCGTTTTGGGAACTTTGCCCTTGGTTTTCCTAGTTTTGGTGTTCCAGCGGCGCATCGTTCAAGGTTTAACAGCCGGGGCTGTAAAAGGATAAATCGATTTTAGATTTTAGATTTTAGATTTTAGATTGGAGAGTAGTCAGCAGTCAGTAGTCAGTAGTCAAACAAGCAACAAAAAATTAATCCGTGTATCCGTGTTTATCCGTGTCGTGCTGTTCTTACCAATTCCCAATTACCAATTAAAATCATGGCAAAATTGCAACTAAAAAACCTCAATAAAACCTACAGCCCTAAAGTTGTTCCCGTAAAAGACATTAGCTTAGAAGTCAGCGAAGGAGAGTTTCTGACTTTGCTGGGGCCGTCGGGGTGCGGCAAATCTACGACGCTGCGGTTGATTGCAGGGTTGGAACAGCCGACTAGGGGCGAAATTAGAATTGGCGATCGCAATGTCACTTATCTCAGACCGGGCGATCGGGATATTGCAATGGTTTTTCAAAGTTACGCGCTTTACCCGCACATGACAGTATACGAGAATATGGCGTCGAGCCTCAAACTTCGCAAAATCTCCTCCGGCGAAATCAATCGGTTGGTGACGGAAGTTGCAGCATCCCTGGGATTGACGGAATTAGTCGATCGCAAACCAGGGAAACTATCAGGCGGACAGCGGCAGCGAGTCGCCCTCGGCCGCGCATTAGTGCGCCAACCGGAAGTATTTTTGCTCGACGAACCTTTGAGCAATCTCGACGCATTATTGCGGGAAAAAGTTAGGGCCGAACTCAAACAATTATTTGCCTCCCAAAAAGCTCCTGTAGTGTACGTCACTCACGACCAAACCGAAGCAATGACGCTTTCTACAAAAGTCGCCGTTCTCAACAGCGGCAGCGTGCAGCAGCTAGATCCGCCACACTTAATTTATACCCGTCCTGCAAATCAATTTGTAGCTGGTTTTGTGGGCAGCCCGCAAATGAATTTGCTAGTGCTTAAATGCCAGGGCAATTTTGCGATGTTAGGTGATTTTGGAGTTCCACTCCCAAATCTGCCGACTCTGCCGCCAGAAATTGTGTTGGGAATTCGCCCAGAACACGTCGGCTTTGCAAATGCAGAGGCCGACAAGATAGCGGCCCCAGAGGCAATTAAAGGTGAGGTTTATTTAGTGGAAAACTTGGGAATGCAAAATTTAGTTAGCGTCCGAGTTAAAGGTGTGGAGTCAGTAACGGTGCGGGCTTTGCTGCCAAATGACCGCCACTGGAATTCAGAAATTGTAGAGCTGGTTTTTGGGCCTCAGTTGCTGCACTGGTTTGACGTGAAAACTGGCGATCGCTTGCAATAAAAATTTGCCCTGAATAGCATCATTGATTAAAAATTGTCTAACTATGTGTATAAAAATATTTTTTTGGCTTCTAATTAAGTTATGACTTTAGTTAGAGGTAGAACAATTTTGCTGCTGTTAAGGTGATATTCATGTGTGAAAAAGCTAATTGGCTCACACATAGGTGGCGCATTTACCAGAATTTATCGCTAACCTATAACTCTATTTAGGTGGTTAATGGCAAGGTAAAGCTAAGTTGGCTTTCTCTGGCGTTAACTGCTGACTTTGGAGTGAGCCAATGAGATTTAAAAATGTTGAAATTTATCACCAATCAACTTAGGGAGTATTACCGAGATGAATTTGATTTCCACTGCGATCGCTCGCATCAGTTCCCTGCTTAAGGGCTTTCAAGTGAAGAGTTTTTTGAGTGTTGTCCTAGTCGGTTTTATGCTGCTGACGGCAAATGTTAATGCTGGAGACAATAGCAAAGCTTACGGCACGCAAGTTGGCTCGAAGGGCGATCTTAACAACCCCGAAAGACCTCAAACAACCCGGGAATGGAGGCAAGAAGCTCGCGAAACTAAGGACGCTCCGGGCGAGAGAGTTCAGAAGATCGGGCAAGAGGCAGGAGCTGCTGTGAAAGAATTTGGAGAAATGTACCAAGACACTGCTAAAAGAAGTATCCGCGAATTAAAAGATTAATAGGGCAGACGCAAGCAAGTAGGCGAGCAGAAATAAACTAGGACTGACATTCAAAAACCCGGTTTCTCTTGTGAAACTGGGTTTTTGGGTGGAATCGTTTTATGTTAAATTATATCAAATTTGGGTGACAAACCCCGTTTATAAGACTCGGCGGTTGAAACCGCTCAAGACTCAAACGAAGTCCTATAAACTCATAGGTTGTACCATTCTAAATTAGCCTTTTATGAACAGGCAAGATGCCTGTTCCACAAGAAATTTTATGAACAGGCAAGATGCCTGTTCCACAAGAAATTTTGGCGTTGCTTAATTAGGGTATGAAAACAATAAGTTGAAAATCCCGAAGCTTTGTGGATAATGGTTTCTAGGACTTGCATATTTAGCCTTTCATACCGTAAGTCAGCAACGCCGATTTATGAAAGTAGCCCGGACAAAAATCGAGCTATTAATGAAATTATCGAAATTTACAAGCGCACTTTCCAGCAGGAGTCAGTGTTGCGGGCAACCAGCGAAGTTAAGGTTTCTTTCTGATGCGGTTATCGAATCAGCGTATTTATGATATTATTTGCGGTAATCGAGGTCATACCCTCAAGGATAAGTTGGGTGCGGGTGCAATAAAAATCATAATTTGTGGGTATCGATCGCACGCACACTGCGAAAAGTCGATATAAAAACCAGCCCGGGAGAAAACAAAAGATGACGAACGACGGCAACCCAAAAGCTGAACCGCCGGAAAACGAGGATTCAGAAAATTTGGACGGTATGGCGAAAGCTTTTCTTGTGAGCGTGGCTTGGTCTTACGCAGAGGCATTGGAGCGAACGAAACGATCGCGAAATCAACAGGAACCAGCGCCGAAATCTCCGACAGAATCTCAGGGCGAATCTCCAGCAGAATCTCAGACAGAAACAGTCGATCGCACTTTTGAAAGCAATTGATCGCAGAGGCTGTTGTGCGTTGAGAATAATCAACGCACAACAGCCTCAGCGATTGCTTTCCGAAGAAAAGCGATTGCAGAGGCTACAGCAGACAGCGCCACAAAATCCGTAGCGAGCAGATTTTGGGCGATCGACTTTGGCGGCAGATTCCCCAAATTAAAGGGGTTGGTAAGCTGTTGTGCATTTAAATTGTATATTTCGAGTCCCGATCGAAAATCGTCAAATCCTCTCCCCCGATCCCCATCGGACCCTCTCCCTCTCTAACACCATAGGCAATCTAGATGCAACACAGCTTATTCAATTTGACTAAATGTATTTCATTCCCCAAAAAAGATTAAAACTAAACAATGTCCGGTTTTACCGCTACAGTGTACAAAAGAAATAACCAATTTTTAGATCGGCCTCATGTCTAATTCAAAAATGATTGGCAAAGCGATCGCAGGTAGCCTTTGCTTCGGCATCCTCGCCAGCTTCAACGCCTCACTCGGCCCCGCCTCCGCAGCAGCACCAACAATTGCCCAAGCAGCAGCCCCGGCCACTAGCAACATCGACCAGCAACTCCTAGGTCAATGGCAAGGCACAGTCCCCTCCGGTCAGTCTTTCACCTTCGTCTTTGCCCCAGAAGGCAAATTGTTTCTCATGGCTAAAGGCCCCGACGGAGCCGCCCGCGCCAAAGAAATGAGGTACAAAGTTAATCTCGGTGAAAAACCGATGCACCTTGATGTCGGCCTCAGCAGCACAGAAACCGTTGAGACTATTTTTGAGTTGACTGCCGAAGGTCAAATGCGCCTTCAGTTGCAAGGCACCAATCCCGGACAGGCGAGACCTAATTCCTTAAACGAACAGGCAACCGTGTTTAAAAAGGTCTCCGAGGCCACTGCACTGCCTGCTGACACTCAAGTCATCGGTTTTTGAAGGCATTCGGCAAAAGGCTTGTGAAGGAAAAAGGCAGAAAGCATTCGGCAGAATTCAAGAATTTTCCTTGTTTGGAGTTCAAACAAAAAAGTCCCTCTTCCTTCTGCCTTTTTCCTTCTTCCTGACATCCGTTACATCCGTTGCCGAACTACCCTCTTCCTTCTTCCTGACATCCGTTAGATCCGTTACATCCGTTACATCCGTTACACAATCCGTTGCCGAACTTTCCCCGTGCCTTCTGCCTTCCACAGGCCCTGCTACAATCCACTTAATCTCCATTTAACTTTTGTCATAGACTTCCATGAGTGAAACCGTCCTAGAAGTTCGCAACCTGCGGGTTCAATTTCAATCTGCGGACGCAGGCGATGCGTCTGCAACAGTCAAAGCTGTTGACGGCATTTCGTTTGAGGTCAAGCGAGGGCAAACTCTGGGAATCGTGGGAGAATCGGGGTCTGGAAAATCGGTAACATCCCTGGCTGTGATGGGTTTGCTGTCGAGTTCGTCAACGAAAATCGACGGCGAAATTTGGTTTTCTCCGACAAAAGACGGCGCTAGCAATGGGCCTGTGAATCTGCTGGAAATGCCGGACAGGGAAAAACAAAGATACCGGGGCAGCCAGATTGCGACGATTTTTCAAGAGCCGATGAGTTCGCTCAATCCCGTTTATACGATCGGATTTCAACTCACAGAAGCCATTTGTTTGCACCAAAAGGTATCGCAGACAGAAGCGCGGCGCAAAGCTGCTTCTCTGCTGCAAGAGGTGAAGCTGCTACCGGGCGACGACGAGCTCGGGCAGCGCTGTTTGGCTTTGCGGCAAGAAGCTGTTCGGGATGACGATCGCGATTTGATGGATCTCGTCAACGGCCAAAAACAAGCTATGCTCGATCGCTACCCCCACGAACTCTCAGGCGGTCAAATCCAGCGCGTGATGATTGCAATGGCCATTTCTTGCAATCCAACTTTATTAATTGCTGACGAACCTACCACGGCTTTGGACGTAACCGTGCAGGCAACAATCTTAGCTTTGCTGCGCGAGTTGCGGGACTCTAGAGGCATGGCAATGATTTTTATTACCCACGATTTGGGCGTCATTGCGGAAATTGGCGATACCGTGGCGGTGATGTACCGAGGCAAGATTGTTGAGTGCGGTGCGATCGAACAAATTTTCAGCAATCCCCAACATCCTTACACAAAAGGTCTGTTAGCTTGCCGCCCAACTCTCGATCGGCAACTGCGCCGCTTGCCGACAGTTTCCGACTTTATGGATGTCAGCACAAATGCTAGCGGCGAATTAGTAATTGTCGAGAAAAATATCGATTTAGACGGCGACAGCAGCGCTGGAAATCCCGCTTTTGCAAATGGAAAACCGCCTAGACTGCCGCATATTTCCGGCCCTTTGCTAGCTGTTAATAACTTGCGAGTCGGTTTTCCGGTGCAGGGAATGTTTGGCGAAACTAAACGCTTATTTATGGCGGTAAACGATATTTCTTTTGAAGTTTACCCAGGCGAAACTTTGGGTTTGGTGGGCGAATCTGGCTGCGGCAAATCAACTTTGGCTAGAGCTTTGCTGCAATTAATTCCGATCGCCAGCGGTAAAGTATTTTTTGAAGGTCAAGAAATTACGCCTCCTGCCAGAAGTAGTTCGGCATCGCAGTGGATGGCCAATTATCGGATGAAAAAAGAGTACGATCGCAAATTGCGGTGGCTGCGGCGCGATCTGCAAATTATTTTTCAAGACCCTTTTAGTTCTCTCGATCCGCGCCTGAATGTTGGGGATGCGGTGATGGAACCGATGGTGATTCACCGCTTTGGTAAGAACCATAAAGAACAGCGCGATCGCGCGGCTTATTTATTGGATAGAGTGGGTTTGAATCCCAATTTCATGCAGCGCTACCCTCACGAGTTTTCGGGCGGGCAGCGGCAGCGAATTTGTATTGCTAGAGCTTTGGCTTTGAATCCTAAGTTTATTATTTGCGATGAGTCGGTTTCGGCATTAGATGTCTCGGTGCAGGCGCAAGTTTTAAATTTGCTCAAGGAGTTGCAAACAGAGTTTGGACTGACTTATATTTTTATTTCTCACGATTTGAGCGTGGTCAAGTTTATGAGCGATCGCGCGATCGTCATGAACAAAGGTAAAATCGAGGAAATTGGCACTGCCGAGCGCATTTATCGCCAACCGCAGCAAGCTTACACGCGGCAACTGATAGCTGCTATTCCTGCGGGGAATTTGGAGCGAATTAGGCAACAGCAATTAGGGCGCAAAGCTGCTTGGCCCCCATCGCCGGCAGATGAATCAGAACAAAATTGATATCTAGTGTTTTAAACTCCTATCAATTACCAATTGCCCGTTACCAATTACCAATTATTAATTAGCCATTACGCGCGAACATCTCGTGCAACGAAAAACTGCTACAAATATTTTTTTCATTTTATCTTCACAAATCAGCAGTTTATTTTTTTTTAACTTCATAATTTACGGTCAAATTCAACCTGCTTGAACTTGACTAATATTCCGGGTTGTTCAACCCACAGCCAAGGCACTCCACGCAGTATTTTCATATAGCAACCGCCACATAGGTTAGGACATAAATAATGTCCTGAATAAATCCTATGACCCTTTAGCATAAACGGTTTGATGCTCGTACTATGTAACTGTCAACTGTCAACTGTCAACTGCTATACATCAAACCCGGTCATTCCTAAACGCAAAAAGTTCGGTATAATCCACTACTAAAAGCCCGGTAAGCAGCTTCATGCGCAGCGTCGATAATTAGGCTCTGCGTCCAAAATTAGCTAGATTAGGCCAAATGTCCAATGACTAACAGCAATATGTAGCGTAGTATTATAGAGAAACTCTCTCTATGAGTGGGAAAAAGTAGAAAATGTGTACCCTAGCTAAAAAGAGATTGCTCGCTAGTTCCGTAAATACACTTAATTGTCTGGCCGGGTTGCGTAGATTTACGCAAATTTTAAAAGGCTAGATTTTGCAAGCTAGGAAAATCTTATAATATTTAAATATTTTTATTGTTATTTTGAATCACCACAAGTAAAAAGGAATCAAGAGTAAAAAAATGAAATCTTCTGTTCGTAACGAAGAATCGAAAAGCACTAAATTATCGAGCTTACTGCAACTGTTGTTGATAAAAATTACCGCAGCAGTCACCAAAATAGAAAAGGCAGAATGCAGAAAGCAGGATGAAAAAACAATCAGCCTAGCGACGATCGCCCCTGGCAGTTTATTCTCAATTTGGATAATTGTACTGCTGGTGTTAAACGGGTGTCTTTTAGCTGGCAGCCGCGATCGGTTGTACGATAGCCAAATCGCCCTGGGATTTTTGGCAATAGCAAATATGGTCTTTTTGGCGGTATCGGCGTGCTCAAACGCCTCTTGGGCCATCGCGGGAAACGATCGCCCATCCAGCGAACCAGACGGGAGCGATCGCTTTTTTAGCCTCTCCCTAGATATGCTGTGCGTCGTTGGTTTTGACGGTTATTTAAAACGCATCAACCCAGCAGCAGAAAAAATCCTCGGCTATTCCCCAGCAGAAATGGTGGGCAAACTGTTCATTGAATTCGTGCATCCAGACGATCGCGAAGCTACCCTAAAACAAGCTGAAAGTATTGCTGCGGGCAATAATACCGTTGGGTTTGAAAATCGCTGGCGGTGTCGAAACGGCTCTTACAAGTGGGTAGCCTGGACTGCTAGCGCTTTCTGCGAGGAAGAATTGATGTATGCGATCGGCCGCGACGTTACCGATCGCCAACTGGTTCAAGAGTCACTCCAGCACAGCAATTCTATCTTGCGTTCCGTGATAGAAAGCACGCCGGATATCATTGTTGTCAAGGATATTCAAGGCCGCTACATAATCGCAAATTCTGCGGTAGCTCAATTTTTGGGAAAACCGATCGAAGCAATTATGGGCAAAGACGATACAGCATTATTTCCTGCTGAAATAGCCAGTCAAATTATCGAACTAGACCGCAAAGTGACTGCCGCCGGAGAATGTTTGACTTATGAAGAAGATATACCACACAACGGGGGTATACGAACGTTTATAACAGCGAAATACCCTTGGCGTGACTCTCAAAAAAATATTGTCGGCGTAGTTGCCATATCTCGCGACATCAGCGATCGCAAAGAAATAGAAGCAGCGCTACTAGAGAGAAACATCCTCTTTGAAAGCGTAATCGAAAGTACGGGCGACAGCATTTTTGTCAAAGATACTCAGAGCCACCACCTATTGGTCAATTCTAAGGCGGCGGCGATTATTGGCTTGCCCAAATCAGAAATTATTGGCAAAAAAGATGCAGAATTATTTCCTCCCGATATTGCAGATATGCTTGGGGAAAATGACCGCCGGATCTGGCAATCTGGGATTGAGGAAACGATCGAGGAAATAGCAAAAGATAGCGAGGGCAACATCCTGACATTTCTTTCTACCAAAAGTCCTTTGCGCGATCGGGCCGGAAACATCACCGGTGTAGTGGGAGTTGCTCGCGAAATTACCGATCGCAAACGCGCAGAAAAAGCCCTACAAGAAAGCGAGGAACGCTACCGCTGCTTAATTGAAGCCACATCCCAAATTGTTTGGGATACTAAAGCCGAAGGCGAATTTGTCACCGAACAACCAGGATGGAGTGCATTTACCGGACAGATTTACAGCGAACTTAAAGGATGGGGGTGGCTAAATGCTATCCATCCAGATGATAGACAACATACTGCAAAGATTTGGTCTGATGCAGTCGCCAACTGCACTTCCTACCAACTAGAACACCGCTTGCGCAGGCACGACGGCGAGTACAGGTACATGAGCGTGCGCGGTGTGCCCGTATTGAACGCAGACGGCAGCATTCGCGAGTGGGTGGGAGCGCACTCCGATATTACCGATCGCAAAATCACAGAAGAAGAAATGCAGCAGCAAAAAGAATTTTTGCGCAGCATTTACGACGGCGTAGACTACAGCATTTTTGTAATAGATATCGGCGCAGATGGAGAGTTTCGCTACGCCGGCTGGAACCCAGCAGCCGACTTATTCGGAGGCATCAGCAGCGAATTCGGGCGCGGCAAAACTCCCGAACAACTTTTCGATCCATTTACAGCAGCAACGTTCCGGCAGAATTTGATCGACTGTTTGGAAAGAGGCAACTCGATTTCCCGCGAATATCCCGCTACTTTTGACGCTAGAGAAATCTGGTCGATCGTAACTCTAACTCCGCTGCGGGACGGATCGGGCAAAATTTATCGCGTTGTCGGCAGTTGCAGCGACATTACAGAACGCAAAAAAGCCGAAATCCAATTGCGCGAACAAGAAGAATTTTTAAACAGCATCTATAACGGCTCCAATCAAGCTATTTTCGTGGTAGATGTCACCGCCGACGGAGAGTTGCGCTACACAGGCTGGAATACTGCTACAGAAGCCTCTACAGGCTTTTTAATCGCCGATGTCCAAGGCAAAACTCCAGAAGAGGTTTTTCCCCCGGCAGTAGCAGCAGATATTCGGCAAAGATACGTCGATTGTTTGGCAGTCGGCACCTCGATTTGTTACGAAAACAAGACGGAGTTGGAAGGCGTCGAACATTGGTTTATGGTAACTCTGACGCCACTGCGCGATGCCTCTGGCAGAATCTACCGCCTGATTGGCAATTCTATGGAAATTACCGATCGAAAACTTGCAGAAGCAGCGCTGCAAGCCAGCCAGCATTTTGTTGAGCGAATTGCCAATACCAGTCCGAATATTCTCTATGTTTACGACGAAAGCGAGCAGCGAAATGTCTACAGCAACCGCAAAATCACTGACATCCTCGGCTATACGGCCGAAGAAGTTGAACAAATGGGCAGCAGTCTGTTATCTACCATTATCCACCCTGATGATTTAGCTAAATATCCCGAATATTTGCAGCAATTAGAAAATGCTCCCGACGGCGAGGTTGTTGAGTACGAATATCGGCTGCGCGATCGACAGAATTGTTGGCACTGGTTAGTCGGCCGGAATGTTGTATTTAGCAGAACAGAGGATGGAAAAATTCACCAGCGTCTCGGTGCTGCTACGGACATTACAGAGCGCAAAATAGCAGAACAAGCTTTAGCAGAACAATTGAAACTTTCTTCATTCACAGCAGATGTGGGAATTGCTCTAACTCAAAACCAGACTTTGCCTGCAACTTTGCAAAATTGCACCGATGCAGTTGTGCGCCATTTGGATGCTGCGTTTGCTCGGATTTGGACGCTGAACGAACAGGGAAATGTATTGGAGCTGCAAGCAAGCGGGGGGATTTATACTCACATTGACGGCGCTCACAGCCGCATTGCTGTCGGTGAGTTCAAGATTGGTTTAATCGCCCGAGAGCGAAAACCTCACATCACTAATTCTGTGAAAGAAGATCCCCGAGTCAGCGACAAAGAATGGGCGAAACGAGAAGGAATGGTAGCTTTTGCTGGATATCCGCTAATTGTTGACAATCAGTTGCTGGGAGTAATCGCGATGTTTTCCCGCCAGGAGTTGAACGAATCAACGCTGGTTACTTTGGCTTCAACTGCCGATTCGATCGCCCTGGGAATCAAGCGCAAACAAACAGAAATGGCTCTCGCCGCCCAAAAGCAAACTATGAGGACAATTATTGACAACGCTCCGATCTGGGTGTGGATGGCAAATCCTAGCGGGCGGATGTTATTAGTTAACAAAACTTTCTGCGAAGATGTGGCTGTATCCGAAGATGAATTTTTGGCAGCCTCTCACTATTCCGAAGTTTTGGGATTAGAAGCATCTGCTAACTGCATGGCATCTGACGCGCAAGCGTGGAGCCAAGATACTCCCTGTTATTCTGAAGAATTGCTCCAGTTGGCTGATGGCGAGTATCACCAGGTGGAGACAATTAAAACTAAAATCAAAGATGATTGTGGCAGGGCGATCGGCTTGATCGGTTTGGGTTTGGACGTTACAAAACAAAAAGAATCTCAAAGACAGTTGCAAGAGTCGGAAGCGAAATTCCGCAAATTAGCGGAGCAGGAAGCGCTGCTAAACCAACTAGCTAGCAATATCCGCAAATCTTTGGATTTAGATACTATTTTGGCAACAACAGTGCAGCAGATTCGCGACTTGCTGATGCTCGATAGCTGCGTGTTTATTTGGTATTCCCCAGACGCATCTCCGCCTGTTTGGGACGTGCAATACGAGGCGAAAAATGCTAGCTTACCTTCGGTGTTGGGTTTATTTCCTATTAGCTCAACTGGTTCTCACGCCGCACGAATTGCCAATTTAGAAATAATTCGGGTCGATGATTTTGAGACTGTTACCGATCCAGTAGAAAGGGAATTTTTCAGTTATATAGGATTGACTTCTCTGCTGAACATTCCCCTTCAAACATCTGCTGGTAAAATCGGGGTAATTTCCTGTAGTGCTTCTAGCGGCGTGCGGTGTTGGAGCGATGAGGAAGTGGAACTGTTAGTGGCCGTGGGCAATCAATTGGCGATCGCCATTAATCAAGCGGAACTTTACACTCAAAGCGTCGATTCAGCCCGGATAGCGCAAGAACAAGCTGCAAAACTAGAAGTAACTCTGTGCGAACTCCAGCAAGCTCAAACTCAGCTCGTGCAGGCCGAAAAAATGTCTAGCCTCGGTCAGATGGTAGCAGGAATTGCCCACGAAATCAATAACCCGGTCAGCTTTATTTTCGGCAATCTTACCTACACCGAAGAATACACCACAAACCTGATGAAACTGCTGCAAATGTATCGACATGAATACCCGGAACCTTCTCCAGCTCTTCAGGAGGAAATAGAGGTATTAGAGCTGGATTTTGTGCTAGACGACTTGCCGAAAATGCTGTCTTCAATGCAGGTGGGGGCTACTCGGATTCGGGATATCGTGCGGAGTTTGCGGAATTTCTCTCGCCTCGATGAATCCGACATGAAAAAGGTTAACATTCACGAAGGCATCGACAGCACATTGATGATTTTAGAACACCGTCTGAAAGTTCAGCCCGTTAGCGTAGCGGGTACGGAGTACCATCGCCCCGCAATTCAAGTCGTTAAAGAATACGGAGAATTGCCGCTAGTGGAGTGCTACGCGGGACTGTTAAATCAGGTGTTTATGAATATTATCGCTAACGCGATCGACGTTTTACAACAACCGCTCGAAAATCCGGGAATTATTCGCATCCGTACAGAGGTAGAAGGTACTCTCGCTGTGATTAGAATTGCTGATAACGGTGCAGGTATCACCGATCGAGTCAAGCAGCGAATCTTTGACCCGTTCTATACTACAAAACCGATCGGTTCGGGGACGGGGATGGGTTTGGCGATTTCCCATTCAATTATTGTCGAAAAACATAAAGGTGAAATCAAGTGTTTCTCGGTGGTGGGGGAAGGCACTGAATTTATAATCGAGATTCCGATTAAAAGAATAGAAAATTAAATTGGTTTGCAAGCAAAATTACTAAGGTGCGTCATTCGATTTTAGATTTTAGATTTGAGATTTTGGAGGCGACCCCACGGATAAGTTCGGGGGCTTGAGGATTTTAGATTTGAGATTTTGGATTGATTCCACGGATAAATCACGTGGCGGGTACCATCAAGAAATTCGCTTGTCAGTTGGAAAACCCGATTTTTTTGTACTAATCTTAAGATTGACGAACCCTACAGACTCCAAACAGATAAAAGTTATTTTACCAGAAATTTGTCTGGTGCGTATTGCCCACCCTCCAACTAAAATTGATATGATATTAACAATCTAATATCTAAAATCTAATATCTAAAATGGCATTACCTCCAGGCAGTTTCGGTTTACCCCTAATTGGCGATACTATCAACTTTTTGCAAGATTCCCAATTTGCCAAAAAACGCCACCAGCAGTACGGGCCCATTTTCAAAAGCAGCATTTTCGGACAGCCTACCGTGTTTGTGTGCGGCCAAGAGGCTAATTTGTTTGTTTTAAGCAATGAAAACCAGTATTTTGTTGTGAGTTGGCCTCCCAGCACGAAAGCGCTTTTAGGGCCGCTTTCCTTGGCGCTGCAAACGGGCGCTCACCACCAAAATCGGCGCAAGTTGCTGTACCAAGCATTTGCGCCGCGAGCGCTGGCCGGGTACATCGAAGCGATGGAAGATATCACTGGGCGCTATTTGCAAAGATGGGCAAAAATGGAAACCATGACTTGGTATCCAGAACTGAGAAATTATACTTTTGATGTTGCGGGTAAGTTGTTAGTAGGGATTGATAAGGGTTCTGAAACGGCGCTGGGACATTATTTTGAAACTTGGTGCAAAGGTTTATTTTCGATTCCTTTAGATGTGCCTTGGAGTCAGTTTGGCAAGGCGAAAAAGTGCCGGAAGCTGCTGTTGGCAGAACTTGAAAAGATTATTCGCGATCGCCAACAAGGAACCCCTAGCGGCAATGATGCTCTGAGTTTGCTGATTTCGGCTCGCGATGACGAGGGAAATAGTTTGAGTTTGGAGGAGTTAAAAGATCAAGTGCTGTTGCTGCTGTTTGCGGGACACGAAACTTTAACTTCGGCGATCGCCTCTTTTTGTCTTCTCCTAGCTCAACATCCCGATGTGATGGCAAAAGTGCGGGCCGAACAGCAGCAGTTCCCCGCAACTGAACCGCTAACCCTGGAACAGCTCAAACAAATGACTTATTTAGAACAGGTTATGCGAGAAGTGCTGCGGTTGGTTCCGCCGGTGGGAGGCGGTTTTCGGCAGGTAATTAATGCTTGCGAGTTCGGTGGCTGCGAAATTCCCAAGGGTTGGAACGTTTTGTATGAAATTAATCAGACGCATCAGGATAGCGCAGTTTATCCCGAACCCGATAGATTCGACCCCGATCGATTTAACTCCGATCGATCGGCTAAACCTTTCAGCTACGTACCCTTTGGTGGAGGTTTGCGAGAATGTTTGGGCAAAGAATTTGCCCGATTAGAAATGAAGTTGTTTGCGGCGAAAATGATTCGGGAGTTTGAATGGGAGCTTTTACCGGATCAAGATTTGAATTCGATCGCAGTACCGACTCCGCATCCTCGCGACGGTTTGCGAGTGAAATTTCGGCGACTGAAAATTGTAAGTTTAGGACTTAAGCAATAACTTTAGTTCTAGGGTGTGCATTGCACACCTTACCTATGGGATAATTTGAATGGATGGTGAGATGTAGGTGAATCCTGCTATCAATAAGTAAAGTTTCATATCTAAACTTTTGTGCCTTCCGATGGACGATTTCAGTACCGCGTGGTATAGCTAATAAGGATCGCGAATTAAATAATTTACACAAGTTTGTGGGGAGTAGGGGTTGGGCGTCCCGCCCGCCCTTTCTGGACGGGCGGGACGCCCATCCCACAAGAACATCAAAATTGTAAGTTATTTAATTCTCATTCCTAAGTAGGAAATTATCAAAATAGTTCGGCAAGCGGAAAACTCATCGGCTTTAGCCATGAGATGTAAGCGGCACGGGCGGTTTTAACCGCCGTAAATCTTTTTAATTCTTAATATTTGAAGTCACAGAAAGCATTAATATATAAACAAGGAGGTGAGAGAAAATGCTGACAAACTATATCTATAAGTTGCGTCCTAATCAAACACAATGCCTAAAGATGGCGAATTGGGTAGATATGTTACGAAGCCAATATAATTGGTGCTTAGGTGACAGAATTACCCAATACAATCAGCAATTCATCCAAGGCAATTACTCCGATATCCGAACCAAAAGCGAAGCTTGCCCATTAACCAGTTTTGTGAGCAAGAATGGCGCAACAGGCAATCCCTGGAAAGACTCGAAGTTTGACAAAGAAGGCAAGGTCAAAAATCCTCGAAGAAGCGCGGGAGATATTCAAATTACAGCATTGCCAGAATTGAAGATTGCTAGACCTTGGTATGGCGGGATAGATTTAACTGTTTTACAGCAAAATGTTAAACGATTAGATAT
The DNA here is from genome assembly GCF_036702825.1 of Microcoleus sp. A003_D6. Classification (NCBI taxonomy): domain Bacteria; kingdom Bacillati; phylum Cyanobacteriota; class Cyanophyceae; order Oscillatoriales; family Microcoleaceae; genus Microcoleus; species Microcoleus sp. A003_D6. The sequence goes on from NZ_JAUBWA010000002.1 coordinate 124,779, forward strand.
CGCCTACAAAAACTTTTTTGAAGGTAGAGGGTTTCCTAAGTTTAAAAGCCGCAGTAATTTTACATCTTTTACTTTTGTAATGGGTGTGAAATTACAAGGAAGTAAAATCTACTTACCAAAAGTGGGTTGGATGCGGTTTTATAATTCCCGCTCCATCCCTAATGGCTTTACCCTCAAGGCTTGTACGGTTAGAAAGCGCCAAAATGGTTGGTATGTTTCCATCAGAATAGAAGATAAATCTATTCCTGATTACATCCCTAAACCTCTTGATGATGTCGCTAAAATAATTGGCTGTGACTTAGGGATTACAAAACTGGTACATCTGTCTGATGGATATCAGATTGATAATCCCAGATTCTCAACCACCAAAAAGGCAAAGCGTACTTTAAGGATTAGACAAAGGCGAGTTAGCCGTAAGATTAAAGGTAGCAAAAACCGCAAAAAAGTGGCTATTAGAGTTGGGCGATTTCATCAAAATATCCGTGACAAACGGCAATCTTATCAGTGGAAAGTTGCGAACAAGATTGTGTCTCGCAACGCCGATGTAATTGCCCTGGAAGATTTGAATATTTCTGGGATGATGCGCCGATGCAAGGTGAAAACTGACAAAGGTAGATTTCTCAAGAATGGGCAATCCAGGAAAAAAGGTTTAAATCGCGCTATCTCTGATGCAGCTTGGGGTGATTTAGTTTTAAAGATTGAGTATCTGGCTGCAAAGCAAGGAAAAATTGTAATTAAAATTAATCCCAAACACTCTAGCCAAGAATGTAGAAATTGTGGTCATACAGATAAGTCCAATCGGTATGGTGAAAAGTTCATCTGCGTTGAATGTGGCTATCACGAACACGCCGATATTGGCGCTGCAAAAACCATCAGAGATAGAGCTTTGTCAATAGTACGTGGGGACTCCGCGAAACTTGGTGTTCAACACCTAAACGCCCAAAAGATATCACCGCGCTCAAAGAGTAAACGCGGTGAGTTTGGGAACCCTAGCAATAGGGATATTAAGGAAGCAATTTCTTAAGAATCTCAGTCGCTTTAGCGCTGAGAGTGTCAAATTAGCCAAATATTTTTCAGCGTAAGGACTGAGAATTTATGACTTCTAGCTTCCACAGTCACTCTGTCCCTTCAGAGAATGGTTTACCTCAAAACAGCCAAAAGGTAATTACTGAAGCAGATGTCCTGATTACAGCAGCACTGGCCGATCGTCCAGCAAGAGTCCCGGACTTAGCGGCTGAAAACCAAGCGCTTCTGACTCTTGCTCAACAACTGACCGACGAGCCGCAGTCCATGCTCAAAACCCTGGTTCGGATTGCCAGGGAGCTCTGTCGTTGCGACACTGCTGGGGTCAGCTTGTTGGAGACTTTAGCCGATGGCAGCTCCGTTTTTCGCTGGGTGGCGATCGCAGGTGCATTAGAATCTTTGGAACAAACGACTACACCAGGCAACTTTAGTGCTTGTGGCACGACAATTCAGTGCGGACACCCGCTACTATATGCGCGTCCCGAACGCTATTTCACCTACCTGCACGATCGGCAGTTTCCCATTGTTGAGGGACTGCTGTTGCCGCTTTGCGTGAACGATCTACAGCTAGGCACGATTTGGATTATTTCTCACAACGAGCAGCGACATTTCGACCGGGAAGACCTACGGTTGATGACCAGTCTCGCAGGCTTTACTGCTGCTGCTTTGCAGAGTATTCATCAGCGTCAGACGGCTGAATTAGCCTTGCAGCGAGAGCAAGCTTCGAGGCTAGAAACAGAAGCGACCCGTCAAGCCTTGGACGAGTCGGCCTCACGGGCAGTCGATATTCTCGAAAGCATTACCGATGCCTTCATATCTCTGGATGGAGAGTGGCGCATTACTTACGTCAATCAGGAAGTTGCCAGGATAAATAACCTGCAACGGTCGGAGATAATTGGTAAAACACACTGGGAAATCTGGCCTTGGTCAGTCGGTACGATCGTCGAACAGACTTATCGCCGAGTTGTGGCAGACCAAGTAGCGGCTCACTTCGAGGTTTTCTACGAACCCCTGAAGATGTGGTTAGAGATTCACGCTTATCCCGCGATCGCAGGTCTGAGTATTTATTTTCGGGACATTAGCGATCGCAAACAAGCAGAAGAGGCTTTGCGGCAACTCTCCGGCGAACTCGAACGAGAACTGCGAAAGTTCGACGCGATCGCATCTTCTGTCCTAGATTTTATTTACACCTTCGATTTATCGGCACGCTTCACCTACATCAATCCGGCGTTGCTCAATCTCTGGCAAAAAACTTCGGCCCAAGCTTTGGGAAAAAACTTTGTTGACCTGGATTACCCAACGGATGTAGCGACCAGACTTCAAGATCAGATTCAGCAAGTCATAGAGACGCGCCAACCGCTCAAGGATGAAATGCTGTACACCAGCGCATTGGGCACGCGCACCTATGAATACATTTTCGTCCCGCTGTTCAACGCCAACGGCGCAGTAGAAGCGGTGGCAGGCGTGACGCGAGATATTACCGATCGCAAACTTGCTTTATCGGCACTGCGAGAGAGTGAAGAGAAGTTCCGCAACATGGCAGACCATGCTCCCTTTATGGTCTGGGTGACTGACCCTACGGGCTACTGCCACTATCTCAGCCAAAGCTGGTACGACTTTACAGGACAAACCCAAGAAACGGGTTTGGGATTTGGCTGGTTGAACGTGACCCATCCAGACGATCGCGAGTATGCCGAGCAAACGTTCCTAGCAGCGAATCAGCGCCAGGATGTGTTCCGAGTCGAGTATCGCTTGCGCCGCTCTGACGGTGAGTATATTTGGGCGATCGATATGGCGAATCCCTGGTTTGGGGCAGATGGTGAGTTCAAAGGCTATATTGGCTCGGTGATTGATATTGACGATCGCAAACAAGCCGAGTCCGCCTTACGCCGATCGGAGGAACGCTATCGAACGCTGTTTGAGTCGATCGACGAAGGCTTTTGCGTCATTGAGGTGCTGTTTGACGAAAACGACACGCCGACAGACTACCGCTTTTTGGAAATCAATCCCGTCTTTGAGGAGCAAACGGGACTTCGAGAAGCAGTCGGTAAAACAGCGCGTCAGTTAGTTCCCGATCTTGAAGACCACTGGATTAAGATTTACGGCCAAGTCGTACTGACAGGTGAATCCGTTCGTTTTGAGAGTGGTTCCGAGGTAATGAATCGTTGGTTCGACGTTTATGCCTGCCGCACCGGACAGCCAGAGGAGCGAAAAGTTGCGATCGTCTTTAAAGATATCAGCGATCGCAAGCGCATCGAAACCGAGCGCATCGCAGCCCAAAAAGCTTTGGAGGCAAGCGAGGAGCAGAGCCGGAATATCTTGGAGAGTATTACCGACGGATTTTTTGCACTCGACCGAGATTGGCGGTTTACCTACGTGAATCGGCAGGGAGAACGCTTGCTCGATCGTACTCCCGGCGATCTGCTCGACAAGGTGATCTGGGAAGAATATCCCGGCCTGGCTGGAAGTGAATTTGAGCGAGCATATCACCAAGCCGCCAACGAGCGGGTTGCCTCCTCGGTCATCTCGTTCTATCCTGACCACAACCGCTGGTACGAAGTCCAAGCCTATCCTGCCGCAGATGGAATCACTGTCTACTTCAGAAACGTCACCGATCGCCAGCGCATCGAAGCTGAACGCGAACAACTCCTGCAACGCGAACAGATGGCGCGGGAAGTCGCCGAAAATGCCAACCGCATTAAAGATGAGTTTTTGGCGGTGCTGTCGCATGAGTTGCGATCGCCGCTCAATCCCATCTTGGGCTGGTCAAGGTTGCTCCAAAACGGCAAGCTAGACGCATCAAAGACGGCACAAGCACTAACAACGATCGAGCGCAATGCCAAGCTACAATCTAAGCTGATTGAAGATTTGCTTGATGTCTCCCGGATTTTGCAAGGCAAACTCAGTCTGACTGTTAGTCCGGTCAACTTGACATCAACGATTAGAGCCGCGATCGAGACTGTGCACTTGGCAGCAGAAGCCAAATCCATTGGGGTAGAGGTCAGCCTCGATCCGAACGTTAGCTCTGTTTCCGGCGATGCCACCCGCTTGCAGCAAGTCGTGTGGAATCTGCTTTCCAATGCTGTTAAGTTTACCCCCGCAGGTGGTCGGGTTGAGGTGCGATTAGCACAAGCTGACAATCAAGCTCAAATCACCGTCCGCGACAACGGTAAGGGAATTCCTTCAGAGTTTTTGCCCTACGTCTTTGACTACTTCCGTCAAGCCGATAGCAGCACGACGCGCCAGTTTGGCGGCTTGGGATTGGGATTGGCGATCGTGCGTCATCTCGTTGAATTACATGGCGGCACAGTTGAGGCAGATAGCCCCGGTGAAGGACTAGGAGCCACTTTTACCGTTAGGTTGCCGCTGATGCCGATTAGTCCAGCCAAAAATCAGGCCGAGCAATTCTCCCAGCCATCCCTCAATTTGCAAGGCGTTCGAGTTTTGGTGGTTGATGATGATATCGATTCACGCGAGTTGGTGGTGTTTCTGTTGCAGCAGGCCCAGGCAAGCGTTATTTCAGCAAGCTCAGCAAACAAAGCTTTTGCAGTGTTAAAGCAATCTAAGCCGGATATCATCCTGAGCGATATTGGGATGCCAGATATGGATGGCTATATGCTAATGCGGCAAGTGAGAGCTTTGCCACCAGAACAGGGTGGGCAAGTTCCGGCGATCGCCCTGACTGCGTATGCTGGAGACTTTAATCAGAAACAAGCTCTCGCTGCTGGGTTTCAACATCATGTAGCAAAACCGATCGAACCGAATGAATTACTCAAGGCGATCGTGACATTGCTCAGGAGACAACCTCGCTGACTCCGACGGGACGGGATGGACAAGGGCGCTGTCAATCCATGAACCTATCCCTACGGGTTTACTGCATCGGCCCTAAATACTTAGTTAAATAAGGCGAAAACACCTCATAAATCAGCGTCAATGGCTTACCGTGATGCCAAAACAAATAGTGTCGCCCCCAAAAAGGCCCCGACTGTTCAAAAGCTGACTCCAAAGCAGCCGAATTACCCAAATAAATGCCTTGCACGTCCCGATACAATTCCGTCCGCACTCGCGCTAAACTCGCCCAAATTGGCAAAGATTTATTTTGCAAATATTCGTCTACATGACTCGCTTCCCACCAAGAAGTTGCATAGGCTAAACGCTGTCCAGAAGCAGTCCGCAGCCACACTTGGCGGCGCAGGTGCGGCCCCGGAACCGCGACAATTTGCTCCGGTGCGCCGTCTGCGTCTTCACCCACTAAAGACATATCGATCACATCTACTTCTGTGGGTTCCCCTGTCAGCAGTTGCAGGTGACGGGTGGGGGAACCGTCGCCCAGGAGCAGTATTTGCCACGAAGGTGCTAGCTTGGTGTGGGGTAAACCCTTCTGTACTGCGTCTTCTGCTCCTTGCCACAGGGGGTTGAGAGCGTGCCAGGTTCGGCTGTTTTTGGGTGTGAATGTTGCAGTCAATGGTCTTTACAAAACTTAATTTTTTGCTTATTATAACGCTTCTGCAATCTACAATTTAAATCTGTTTAGAAACGGGCAAGATGCCCGTTCCACAATAAAATTGAGTTTGTGTGGAACAGGCATCTTGCCTGTTCTTGAATAAAATTGAGTTTGTGTGGAACAGGCATCTTGCCTGTTCTTGAATAAAATTGAGTTTGTGTGGAACAGGCATCTT
>NZ_JAUBWA010000002.1:130580-159260 GCF_036702825.1 Microcoleus sp. A003_D6
GCCTGTTCTTGAGAATGGTGCAACATCTCAGTTAAATCCGTTACCCAATCTGTTGCCGAAATTCTCTCTGCTATATGTTAAGAATAACCGAAATAAAACTCCCCCTAGATCATCCTCAAGATGCGATCGTCAGCGCCATTCTCAAAAAGCTGCAAATTCCCCCCGAAGAATTGCTCGGCTATTCCATCTGCAAGCGCAGCTACGATGCTCGTAAAAAAGCAGAAATCCTCCTTGTCTATATTGTCGATGTAGAGACGACACAGGAAAAGCAACTTCTCCAACGCTTCAAAAAAGACCCTCATGTGATGGTAACACCAGACACGAGTTATCGCTTTGTAGCCCAAGCACCCACCAATTTGACGATTCGCCGTCCCATTGTGATTGGCACAGGGCCTTGCGGGATGTTTGCAGGTCTGATGCTGGCACAAATGGGGTTTCGCCCTATCCTTTTAGAACGCGGAAAAGCTGTGCGCGATCGCACGGTTGATACTTTTGGATTTTGGAAGAAAAAAGCAGAATTCAATCCAGAATCTAACGCCCAGTTTGGCGAAGGTGGTGCGGGTACTTTTTCCGATGGCAAACTATACAGCCAAGTTAAAGATCCTCAGCATTATGGACGGAAAGTGTTGGCGGAACTTGTGAATGCGGGAGCTTCACCGGAAATTTTATATATTAATAAGCCGCATATTGGCACGTTCAAACTGGTGGGAATTGTCCAAAGTATTCGCGCCCAAATAGAATCATTAGGCGGAGAAATTCGGTTTCAAACTCGTGTAGAAGATATCCACATCGAAAATGGAAAAGTGCAGGGAGTTACCCTCGCGAATGGAGAATATATTGCTACTAATTATATAGTTCTGGCGGTGGGACACAGCGCCCGCGATACTTTTGAAATGTTGTTTTCGCGCGGGGTTTACATCGAAGCAAAACCTTTTTCTATTGGTTTTCGGGTGGAACATCCCCAAACTATCATCGATCGCTGTCGTTTTGGCGATCGGGCTGGCCACAAGCTTTTGGGCGCGGCCGATTACAAACTGGTTCACCATTGCGAAAATGGTCGTTCTGTGTACAGTTTCTGTATGTGTCCCGGTGGTTTGGTAGTAGCGGCTGCGTCAGAACCGGGGCGACTTGTTACTAATGGGATGAGTCAATATTCTCGCAATGAACGCAATGCTAACAGCGGGATTGTTGTGGGGATTACGCCGGAGGATTATCCGGGTCATCCTTTGGCGGGAATTGAGTTTCAACGTCGCTTAGAAGAACGGGCATTTGAGTTAGGAGGTGGCACTTACAGCGCCCCTGGGCAGCTTGTGGGGGATTTTTTGGCGAATCGCCCTTCCACGGTGCTAGGCGCTGTGCAGCCCTCTTATACGCCGGGAGTTGTGATGACTGATTTGAGCGAAAGTTTGCCAGATTATGCGATCGCAGCTATCCGCGAAGCACTTCCGGCTTTTGACAAACAGATTAAAGGATTTGCGATGGATGATGCGGTTTTGACTGGGGTGGAAACGCGCACTTCTTCACCGATTCGGATTAAACGCAAGGAAGATTATCAAAGTTTAAATACAGAAGGTCTTTATCCTGCTGGGGAAGGTGCGGGATATGCGGGTGGAATCCTGTCGGCGGGGATTGATGGGATTAAGGTGGCGGAGGCGGTTGCTTTGAGTATTTTGCAATCTTCAAATCACAAAGTTTGAGGCGGCATTAGACTTATTGCATAAATCTTTGATAGAGCCGGTAAACCGCAGATGTAAGGCAGATTGACGCTGATTAACGCAGATAATTTGAAGTCCGATCGCACAACCACAATAAAATAAATTGATTCGATCGTTTGGACTTTAGTCAAGCGTGATGGATGAGGACTAAAGTCCGATGCTGCGAACCTTTTCAAACAGCAGCTAAGCGCGATCGAATTTCCGTATCGGTATACTCAGGCGTCCAGCCGACTGTCGTGGTAAAATAGCGCACCGCTTTAATTTTCCGCGCTGCTGTCAAATAAAACCAGTGTTCTGTATTCGCCGGCACGTTGATAAATTCTTCCGGCTGCACTGTGAGTTCGACTTGGCTGCCGTCGGGCCGCACGAAGCCAAAAATTCCCTCGCCTGCTACGATATAGCGGACTTCATCCTCGGCGTGGATGTGGCATTTGTTGAATTTGGACAGCATGGTGTCGAGGTTGGGAATGTCTGGGTGCAGTACGATTAAGTCTCGCGATTGATAGCCTGCGGTTTCCTGGAGTTGTTGAAAGTAGCCGTCGAGGGCTTGCAGCAGTTGTTCTTTTTGATTGTCGTCAATAGCATCTTTGGCTAGCAATTCCCGAATTTCAGCGCTGTCACCCACGGGCCAGCGGTTGAGTTGAATGTTTAAAGGAGCGAGTTCGCGCGCAATGTCGCTTAATTGAGTGTAGGTTGTACCGTTTTCGAGTTGCAGGATAGCCATTTTTGCACGTTCCAATTTTTGGGTGAGGCGATACACAGGCACTTTGATAGATGTTTGTCGATCGCACTTGTACCAGAATCACAATTTTAACGCTAATTTGAACAGGCAAGATGCCTGTTCCACAATTTGAACAGGCAAGATGCCTGTTCCACAATTTGAACAGGCAAGATGCCTGTTCCACAATTTGAACAGGCAAGATGCCTGTTCCACAAGAGTTCAATATTTGTCACAATAATATTGATAAGTCAGGCGTCAGCTAGCACCCGCAGCGATCGGCCATACTGATATCTTAAATGTAACTTTTGCAACAACTATGCCTACTTATACTGGAATTTCTAGCGAAGCATTTCAGCATCCCCTCGATCGGCAAGCCGAAGCAGCATTGCGGAGCGTACCTGGATTTGACTTAATTGCCAGCAAATTTGTAGAATTTGTCTACGAACGACCGCAATTCGTTTACCTAATGGGAAATAGCATTCAAGTCGGCCCGCGCCAATATGCCAGCATTTATCATATATTTCGGGAGTGCGTGCAGGCTTTAGATGTTTTTCCAGAACCGGGTTTGTTTGTTTCTCAAAATCCCTCAGTTAACAGTTATGCCTTGGGGAAAAACCAGCCTTATGTAGTATTAAACACTGGTCTTTTAGACTTGTTGGAAGAGGCGGAAATTAGGGTAGTCTTGGCTCACGAGTTGGGACACATTAAATGCGGTCATCCAACTTTAAATCAAATGGCGATGTGGGCGATGAGCGTTGCATCGACAATTGGCGAGATGACTTTCGGGCTGGGAAATATGGTCGGCAGCGGTTTAATTTACGCTTTTTACGAGTGGCGGCGCAAGGCTGAATTGTCGGCAGACCGGGCGGCTTTGTTGGTGACGGATGACTTGAACAGTGTGATGAATACGATGATGAAACTTGCGGGAGTTAGCAGTAAATATGCTAGCGAATGCAGTTTGCAAGAATTTATCCGCCAGTCTGATAACTATCAAGAGCTCGATCGAGACAATCTCAACCAAGTGTATAAATTTTTACTTTACAACGGCGGCCAAGGCGTGATGCTGAGTCACCCTTTCCCGGTGGAACGGCTGAGGTATTTGCGAGACTGGGCAAGTTCTGAGGAATACCGCCAAATTAAGCTGGGGAACTACAAGCGGGCTGTAGCTGAAGGTGCGGTTGATGTGCAGTCCCAAGCGCCTAACAGCGAGACGGAGGCTTTGCGCCGTCAGATTGAAGAGTTGCAGCGGGAGATCGATCGGCGCAAATCGCAGTGAAATGTCAGTTTCTCGTCACTAGGAAGAGTTTAGTAACCAGAACCGTAGGGACACGACATTGCCGTGTCCCTACTTTTCAGAATTGGTATTATTTGGGAAATTTAGCGGATTTGCGGCAGGGAGGAAGGTAAAAGGAAGGTGGGGAAGACAGAGACTTACTCGCAACTCGCCTCCAATCTAAAAACTGTCCTCTCCTTTCGGAAATCTGTTTCTGAGAAGGTGTAGTTTAAATCAAGAGAAGCTTATAAATCAACGGGGCTAAAAAAAATGATTATTGATAAACCAATGAATGCTAACAAGTCAACCTCTAATTTTTTCGGCAATGTGGGAAAAGTTGCGATCGCCCTGACTCTTCTAGCCGCCGGTATGGGATTTACAAATCCTGGGAGAGACAAATACCTAACTTATGCTTCCGGCGTACTCCAAACCGAGTTGGAAAGCACTGTGTGCAAGGATTCTCGCGTGCCGAAAGCTTTGAGTGGCGTTGCAGATACTTTGATCGGCAGTTGCAAGAATTTACTGACTTCGCAGCGGGACACGATCGAAAGCTTGCTCGACAATACAACGCAGCGTCAAAATTTAGGTGTGGTCAGTATTTACACAACTGAATTAGGTCAAAAAAGCTATCAAACTGTTGGAGCTTTTGGTAACTTTGTTACCTTGCCACCTAGTTCGGAAAACCCTCAAAACTAATGTCAAATTAAGTTTAATTGTAGAAACCGGGTTTTGTAGAAAGCCCGGTTTTTGCTCAGTAATTCTCTCTAATAAAATGTAAATAAATTCGGATACAGGCCGGAGATATTTTTAATCAAGCCCGGTATCAAAACCATAATATTAAGTTTTATTAAAAATAAAAAGTTATCGTGCCACTTAATATTAACATGAACATTAAAGTTTAATTTTTAACAAATAAGCAGATGGCAATGCAATTAAGTAAGGGTGAAAGATTTAATATCTCTCAAGAAGCGCCTGGTTTAAAAAAAATGGCGATCGCCCTCGGTTGGCAGGTGACAGAGGCAGGACAAAGCTACGAGATTGATGTCTCTGCGTTTATGCTAGGTGCTGACGGCAAAATACCTAACGATAAATATTTTATCTTTTACAATAATCTGCAATCCTATGACAGTTCGGTACTGCAATCGATTCCTGAAAAAAACAACCCAGGTCAAGAGAATAAGACGATTTACGGCGTTATCTTAGAAAGAGTTAATCCTGAAATTGAGGAAATAACTTTTGTTGTCACTATTGACGAAGCCGATAAAATTAATGCAAGTTTTAGCAATATCAAGAATGCTTTTATCAAAATTAGCAATTTGGATACAGGAAGCGAACTTGTTCGGTATGAATTAAAAGAAAAATTTTCGGGAGAGACGGCTGTAGAATTTGGTCGTTTGTATAGAAAGAATGGAGAGTGGAGATTTCAGGCGGTAGGAGCAGGATATCAGGCAGGATTGCAGAGTTTTGTTGATAAGTATTGCAGCTAAAGTAGTAATAATATTTCTGAATTATATCAAATCCGTTGACATCGGAATTATTCATCTTTCTCTTCTCTTGCTTTGCGTCAAGAGCGGTTTAATCGTATGGTAAGGTGCGTCGCAATCGAGAATCTACAAAGAAAGAGTGAACATCTGATAGCGACGCACCCTACAGTCAACTATCATTATCGAGGGCCGCGCATTTTTCAGAGTAATTTATCGAATCAAAGTAGTTTTTGATGAGAAAATCTAAGTTATAAAAATCATGCCCTCCCCAACCTTGGCTCCATCCTCGCGCCCCCTGTATAAGCCCGTTTCTCCATTGGTAAAGTTCATAAACTTCTTGAGGTAAACGAAATGGTAATACTCTCACCTTTTATTCAATTTCCCAAAAACTTAGTCCGGGTTGTAAAAGAGAAGCTATTGGTGCATCATATTTTTGCATCCCCTTTAAGATGCGCTCCAATGCGTTTGTTAATACTACCATGATAAAAACCCTTTGATAAAATATAGGTAAAGATTATTTAGTGACTGCTAAGCTTATCTTTACTCTATTTTAAATCAATCCGTTCAAGTTGTTAATCTCTGTTAAAATATCTCCAATCATCCATCTGTTCGGGATTGTACTTTTGGAAAATTTCCTCAGCTTTTTCTGAATTGTCATCGTCCTCTACATAAGAATAACCAGATTCTTCATCAAAATACATATAATAAACCCCCGTTTCATAACATTCCCAAGTGCTTAATATTAAGCTAGTTAAACTAGCAGCATACATTCTAGGAGCTTCTCCGACATATACGCACCAAACTGGAGATTTGTTTGCTGAATCGCCAATGACATAATAGAAATTTTTCCCGTCTCCATGAAAAAGAGGAAGTATATGGCTAGAAGAAGAAATCTTGTTTCCTCTCATCCATTCGCCATAGCAAGTGTTTTCAATAGCTTTCTCCAAGGGTTCTAAAAATAAAGAAGGTGTTAGCGCAATCTCTCCATTGCAGTAGTGGTAAATTTCTCGTACTTCCCACGGAAGAATTAAGGGAAGAGATTGTTCAATTTCTTGCTCGGTCAAATTTGTAGTATGAAAAAGCAAGGGAAGATTTTGAGTTATTTTTTCAATTTCTTGGTCGGTCAAACCCGGGCGTAACTCAGCAATTGATTCAGGGTCATTAACTCGCAGCCAATCAACAATTTTTTCCAGAGTTTGTGTGAGTATAGACATACAGCAGTTCCCGCTCTTATGAGGTACAGTAGCAGCAATTAACTTTCCCAATTTCTTAAAAGTTGAGGATTAATTAAGTGTACCGCATTACAGCGGGAACCGCTGTATTACTAATGAGTTGGTAACGGAACTTACTTAGATGACAAAATCTGCTGGTAAGCATCGATGGTTTGTCGGGCGATCGCCTCCCAGTTATAATACTTTCTCGCATACTCTTTGCCGTTCAATCCCCGCCGCTTGCGTTCCTGTGGGTTCAGAAGTGCTGATTTGATTGAATTGGCGATCGCCCCTACTTCCAAAGGCCCCACCCAACCAGCCTCTGCTTGCTGTATGTCTTCCGCAATATGTATGCGATCGGAAATGGCGACAGGTACACCCGCGACCATCGCTTCTGCTACAGCAATGCCAAAGTTTTCGTAATAAGAAGGCAATACAAATAAGTCTGCTTTTGTCAATAGTTCAACTTTTGGATCGCCACTAACAAAGCCAGTGATTGTTGTGTATTTTGCTAAGCTGGAATTATGAATTTGTACTTTAATTTGTGTTTCATAATCAGCATCTTGGGGATTTGAACCAGCTAAAATAAAGTGAAACTCTATCCCCGAGCCTAAAATACTTTCTAAAGCTGGAATTAGCAAATTAAGCCCTTTTTTAGGTTCAATTCGCGACATAAATAAAATGATTGGCACTTGAGATTCTCGCAATCTCTTAGGAAAGAAACCTGCTGTCACCCCCAATGGAATCACCAAATCCCGTGGCACAGGCATCTTGCCTGTGAAGTCCAAATCCCGTGGCACAGGCATCTTGCCTGTCCTACCCAAACCAAATCTTTCTGAGATTTTAGCCTCTTCTTTACTTGTGAAATGAATTGCGGCAGCGCCTGCTAAATTAGGGCCTTCTAAAAGCGTGGCATAAATCTGTTTCAAGCGCTTTTTTTTCTGCAAATCGGCGGGGTCAAGCATACCGCAGGGACGCATAATATATGGCAACTTGTGATATCTAGCAATTGTAGCAGCGAGGGTAGTTACTGGCGAAAAAAGAGCGTGAATGTGAGCCAGGTCAAATTGTCGCGCATTTTCATTTAACCACTGCAATAACGAGAGTGAAAATTTATATCGGCGCCAGGGATAACAGCGGAAATAAATAATCTGATAACCGTTTTGTTGTATTGGTTGATTTAGAGGAACATCTAAAGGAAGTTGACCGATATCTCCGTTAGAATCTGTGGTGATAATGGTGACATCAATGTTTTTTGCTGCGAGGGCCGCAGAAAGTCCGAGTACCATTTGACTTGGGCCGCCGTATACCAAGGAAATTGAGGGGATAATTTGGAGAATCCGCATCAGGGATAGTTATTTAAATCCACATACCAACATCTCCCATTACAAATTTAATTATCTGCAAAAGGCTGCCCGTCTAGCTGTTCAGCTTCCTCTCTCTTTGTTGCTGTAATTTGGGTATTGTGAGCCATTGTCTTGGAAAATTCATACATTTCACTGGCTTTTGCTTCCGCAGCTTTCACAATTTCAAGGATTTCCAGGAGTAGGCTTTCATCTGGTAATTGTTTCATGGCAATGCTTCTAATCTCTCAACTACTTTGTCAATCATAATTCTCGATTCAGGAGCCATCTGTAGCAAGGCTGCTAAATAATCTCCTGCTTTTTGAACATCTTCATCGGGCACACCAGCCATTAATACATTGCCCACAATGTGCTCGGCTTGTAAGCGAGTACCTGCTACGTTGAATTGAAAATTGGTGATGGAAGAAAAATATTGCATCAGTATTTCATTCTGGGGAAAAAGAGACATTGCTCTTCTAAGTGCAAAAAGTCCCTGCGTTGCTTGGCGTTCGGTATCGTGTAGCACCTGGTAGAGTTCGTCTACCAAAGGTCGTATGTCGGAAGGAATAGACATTTACCACAGTTTTTATTTAACACTTGCATTATACTGCTACAAGTTACAACAATTCTTTGTAAAATTCCAACAACTGCTCCGCTAAAGCTTGATTTGTATAATTGCTCATCGCTCTATGATAACCCCGATCGCCCAAATCAGCAGCCAACTCCCGCCGCTCCATCAATTGCTGCAAACACTCTCGCAAAACCCCTGCATTTCCTTCGGGGAATACCAACCCCGCATCGCCGATGACGTGCGGAATTTCCCCGCAGTCGGAACCAATAACCGGAATTTGACAGGCCATCGCTTCGATTAAAACATGACCGAATTGTTCTTTCCAGCCCACAGCGGTCAAAGTTTTGAATTTATAGCTGGTTTGCGAGGGCAATACCAAACAATTCATTAAGTTAATGTAGGGGGGTATTTCCTCGTGGGAAACGCTTTCTACCCAGATTATTCGGTCGCTAATTCCCCATTCAATACATTTTTCGGCGAGTTGCGTCCGCAATTTTCCTTGTCCTACTAACAGCCACTTCCAAGAGCTTTTTTTCAATCCTGCCAAAGCAGAAGCTAAAGTTAACAGTCCTTTTTCTTCTACAAACCGCCCTACAAATCCTACCACAAAATCGGTCGGTTGAATGCCGAACCTGCGCGATAAATCAGCGTCTTTACCGCTGCGGCGAAACAAAGTTTCATCTACTCCGAGTTGTGGCATTACTTTCACCGCACCTTGATAGCCCCGCTGCCGCAAAATTTTAGCTCCATCTAGGTTGCCTGCAATAATTCCGTCTGTGTGCTGAAGATTGTAATTTTCTAAGACTGAAACAGGCCAATTCAATTTATAAGGCAGATTCCACCAGGTAAATAATATATTTTTTGCTTTTAATTTGAGCAGTTTATTTAGTAAAATTAACTGAGCGCAAGCGATAGATTTTGAACCTTGTTCGACTTGGATAATCTGCGGTCTAAATTTTTGCAAAAGTTCAATTAAATCTGTGCCAAAAGTCAGCAATCCTTGGTTGTTTTGGCTAAAGTTGGAGACTGGGACTACTTTAAATGAGCCTTCTTGATAGAATTGCGTTTCTATAGTTTTATTTTGTATGCCTCCGGGTTTCCAACGCTGCGGCACTACAACTGTTACTTCAATATCGGGTTCTAGGTTTGCTAATATCTTGAATTTTTCCCGATTTATTTCCACAATATAGGTGTGGCTGGCAACGAGGATTCTCATTTATTGGGAATGGGGAATGGGGAATAGGGAATGGGGAATGGGGCATGGGGAATGGGGCATGGGGAATGGGGCATTGGGCATTGGGAATTGGGAATAACAATTATTGAGCGTTAATCTTGTCTTGATGGCTATAACTTTGTCCATCATTCCACAGAGATTGAATTAATGTATTGATGGCACTGATAAAACCGAGGAGATAAAAAGTAAATCGAACGATTATTTTAATGGGCGATCGGCTTTTATAGCAAGGTGGATTTCCCAAAACGTGGCAGTCAAAGAGTTTGGCGAAAAATCGCAGGCATTCAAAGGCTGTTAAATTTTTCAATCCCATCAGGAAATGGTTGTGATAAAATGTGATTTGATATTCGATCGATCGCGTGCTGACATCGTGACACCCGCCGCTCTCTTCCCCCAAGTGAACTAAACAGGCATTGGGATCGTACCAAATTTTCATGCCAGTCGATCGCAATCTCAAACAAAAATCCGACTCCTCCCGCACCGCACTGCCTGCAAACCGCTCGTCAAACCTCAGCCCGCACTCGACAAAAACTGAGGAGCGAAATGACATATTGCAGCCTCTAGCCGAGAGCACCTGCTGCGGTTTTACTGTATGCACCAAATCGATAAAATACCACGCAATGCCCGCATCCATCGCTTCTGAGGGCAAATATTCGATCGCCAAATCGCCTCCAGAAAGATCCAATTTCATTCTGTCAAAAACCCTGCCCGCCACACATCCCACATCGGGTTTTTCTAAATAGTTGCCAGCGTGAGCCGCCAAAAAACCATCTGGCAATTTTACATCATCATCAATAAATAAAATAATCTCTCCAACTGCGCGCCGCACTGCATAATTTCGAGCTCCCGGCAAACTCGCCCAATCTACCCGAAACCACCGAATTTGGCCAGCATTTGCCAATTCCTCTAAATAAACTTGAGTTTCCGAGTCGTGGGTGCGAGTTTGATCGATTACCAGCACTTCAAAATTTGGGTAATTTTGCCGGATCGCGTCAGCCAATGTCTCTCGCAGAGGTTGCTCGCGGTTGTAGGTGGGTATCACAACAGAAATCATCATCACACAATTGAGTGAAAATAAAGTTAAGGGCAGGCAGGATGCCGGCCCCACTCGTTATTTTTGGAGAAGTTGATTAAAACTCGAAATTAATAGTTAGAAATTTTGATTTCTGAATTTTGAATTAAAGGATTTAAACTCAAAACTCAAAACTCAAAATTCAAAAGTTTTAGCAATTCCCCATTTCCATCAGATAGCTATGTGCTGCTGAACGGCTAAAACTAAATTTTCAGTCCAGAAATTAGCCAATTCGGCGCTGGCCGCTTCCACCATAACTCGAATTAGCGGTTCAGTGCCAGAAGCGCGAACCAAAATCCGTCCCTGTTCGCCCATTGCTGTTGTAGCACGTTCGATCGCACTTTGCATTGCCTCGCACTCGTGCCATTTCAGGCGTTTTTCGCGATCGTCCACCCGAATATTTCGCAGCAACTGCGGATAAGTTTGGAAACTGCCGCTTACCAATTGTGCTAAAGATTCCCCGGACTGGCGCACCAGCGAAGCCATATGCAAAGCTGTCAGCAAACCGTCGCCGCTGATACCGTAATGCGGACAAAGAATGTGTCCCGACTGTTCGCCGCCCAACATCGCACCGGTGCGCTGCATTTCAGCGTGAACGTACTGATCTCCCACGTTCGTTCTAGTTAGTTTGCCGCCCAATTCTTCCCAAGCTCGCTCGAAGCCGAGGTTAGCCATTACAGTAGAAATAATTAAATTGGACGGTAACTGTTGGGAGTCGCGCAACTGCCGGCCCCACAGATAAAGAATGTAATCGCCGTCAATCGATCGACCTTTGTTGTCAACACCCAAAACTCGATCGGCATCGCCGTCAAAAGCAAATCCCAAATCGGCATCGTGTTCCAAAACCGCCGCTTGCAAACTGTCGAGATGAGTAGAACCGCAGTTAACATTAATGCGAGATCCATCAGGAGAGTCGTGCAAACAGATCACATCCGCACCCATTTGCGCGAAAACCGCCGGCGCCAAACCCGCAGCCGCCCCCCAAGCCAAATCCAAAACTATCCGCATTCCCTCCAAATTCATCTGTTGCAGCGAATCACAGAGGGAAGTGGCATAATCTTTAACCAACTCAGACCGATGGTAGTGGTGTCCCCAAGCCAAGCTAGCAACCGGAACCTTTGCCCCCCGGATTCCCGCTTCGATTTGTTCCTGCAACTGCTGCGACAGCTTCGACCCGTTCGATCCGAAAAATTTAATGCCGTTGTCTTCTGGGGGATTGTGAGAAGCCGAAATCATCACTCCGCCGACCGACTCCGAAATGCTTGCCAGATAAGCAACGCAGGGAGTGGGACACAATCCCAAATTCCACACTTCCAAACCGGCGGCTGTCAAACCCGCTGACAGTGCCATTGCCAGCATATCGCTGGAATTCCTGCTGTCTTGCCCCAAAATCACAGGCCCCTGGTTGGGGGAATGTTGGCGTAGAACTTGTCCAGCCCAGAAGCCCACTTGCAGGGCTAGGGGTGCATTCAGCAATTCTCCAACTTTCCCGCGAATGCCGTCTGTGCCGAAGAGTTTGGTATTTGGCAGGGAGAGGCTATCTCCCAGCAGAATCGTATCCCGTTTGGCTGGCTGTACCGAGTTAACAGCCGGAAACTCGCTGCCACGAGGGCGCGAAGGTGTCTGAACCATATTCACTCCTTTAGGAATATTCACACTCACACTTTGGGTTCATGTTACAACTGAAAGTCTTTATTTTCAGCGTAAACTACATTTATTTCGTCGATTGCTCAAGCAACTTGCTCTGACAACCTACGCACAAAGCTTAACTTCATCGGAAAAATTTGTATTGTACTCAAGGGAAAAACTTGGAGTCCGGGCGCGCCAACAGCCAACAGATAAGACGGCGGTTGAAACCGCGTCTACACAAACGAAGTCCGCCTCCGCAGCCAACAGATAAGACGGCGGTTGAAACCGCGTCTACACAAACGAAGTCCGCCTCCGCGGCCAACAGATAAGACGGCGGTTGAAACCGCGTCTACACAAACGAAGTCCGCCTCCGCGGACTGAAGAAAAGAACATAAAATGTAATTTTCACTGCCCGTTCTTCAACCCGCGGAGGCGGGTTTTGTTTGTATAGACGCGGTTTCAACCGCCCGGTCTTCTTATCCGAACCGTATTGGGGTATAGAAGGTTAATGCTGTATTGCCGTATACTTTCTGGCGGCAAATTTCTAGACCGGAAATCGCTTGTGCCGATCGCTCCGGGCTGTGTTCGATCGCGATTTCCCCGTCAGGTGCTAGCATTTCTTGGCTGGCGATCGTGTTTAACACAGGTTCGTACAAGTCGCTGGCGTAGGGCGGATCGAAGTAAATGCGATCGAACTGCTGCCCCGCTAGTGCCGCCAATTTCGCCGTCGCGTTTCCCCGCAGTATTTGGAATGTTTGGGACGAGTCTGCTATTTTCTCCCAGTTTTCGCGGATAATCGCACAAGCTTTCGCCGACTGTTCGATGCCGGTGACACTCGCGGCTTGACGACACAAAGCTTCTGCACCCATCGAACCGCTGCCGGTACAAATGTCAAGCCATCTGCAATTTGCGATCGTCCCTTGCCAAATATTAAATAATGCTTCTCTGACTCGCGAAGGTGTAGGGCGAGTTGCGAGTCCCGGCAGGGTTTTGATTTGGCGATTACCACTGATTCTTAAACTCATTTAGGAAGAAGGAAGAAGGAAGAAGGAAGAGGGAAGAAGGATGAAGGAAGTTCGGCAACGGATTCTGTAACGGATGTAACGGATGTAACGGATGTAACGGATGTCAGGAAGAAGGAAGAGGCAAGAAGGAAGAAGGAATAAGACTTTTAAAAGTGTCAAACCCGGTTTCGGCAATCTACCGGGTTTTTCAATATTCAGGCCATCTAAGCAGGTACTTTTTCCCTCACCAGACTGACAAAATTTGACAGCATTTGCAATCCCGTACTCGAAGACTTTTCCGGGTGAAATTGCACGGCCATCAGATTGTCTTTAGCTATAGCCGCCGTCACGTTTTGACTGCCGTGAGTCACAATTGCCGATCGCACTTCCAACTCCACCGGATCGACATAATAAGAATGCACGAAATAAACCCAAGGATCGGACGGTAAATTTTGCCACAGCGGCAAATTCGGCTGAGTAAATTGCAATTGATTCCATCCCATGTGGGGAATTGTCAAACCCGGTTCCGACGCAAATCGGCGCACTTTTCCCGCAATAACCCCCAATCCCGGTTCTACGCCTTCTTCGGAACTTTCAAACAGAATTTGCAAACCCAAACAAATGCCTAAAAAAGGTTTTCCCGAGGCGATCGCACTTTTTATCGGTTCTATCAAATGGCGCGATCGTAAATTCTGCATTGCCGGGTCAAACGAACCAACTCCCGGCAAAACCACCGCATCAGCCTGCTCGATTATAGCAGGAGAATCTGTAATTTTTGGCACTGCACCCACATTTTCTAAGCCTTTACAGACCGAGTGCAGATTGCCCATGTCATAGTCCACTACTGCAATGACAGACATTGACTTACTTGCCTTATATTATCAATATCAGTATTATTGCATACAATTAGTTAGTAGTCATCAGTCATCAGTCATCAGTCAGATTAATTTTCAATTTCTTATTTCCCAATTCGAGGTTCGTAGGGGCGGGTTCACCCATATCTCTGCCGTAAAACCCGAGAATTCAGAAACCCGCCCCAACCCACCGACAATATTTTATGCACGTTAATTTACCGCAAATGATATGAATACCAAAATCCTGCTGACCTCATTTGACACTTGGCTGCCGCATCAGCAATCCAACTCTTCGGACGACTTATTAGCCAAGATTTCCCAGATAAAATCTTTGCCTGATTCTCTGACTTTTTTGAGGAAATTGCCAGTAGATTTTCAGGAAGCGCCGAATTTGGCGATCGCCCAAATCAACCAACTCCAACCAGATATAATTATCTGCTGCGGCATGGCAGAAAGCAGACAAAAATTAACCATAGAATCCTGCGCTTGCTGCGATACAGATATGCTAAAAACAGCAGTTAATCTCGAACCGCTAGTCGCTGATTTAGCCGCCACAGAAATCAGTCACGAAGCCGGGAAATATGTTTGTGAAGCCCTCTATTATGCAATTTTAAAGCATATTTGCGATGATCAACTTACCACTAAATGTATTTTCGTCCACGTCCCCATTTTAACTTCCGAAAACACCGACAAGATTGTCGCCGATTTTTTATTAATTATGCACCGCCTAACTACACGCAAGGATTAGAAACCGGGGTTCTTTCTACGAATATTTTTCGTTACTCATCGCCAAAACTCATAGAAACCCAGTTTTTGAGGTCGATCGCGAAAACTGTATGTCAAAAAATAATCTAACTCTTGTGGGGTGGGCTTCTAGCCCGCCCCGAATATGCAGTTTATTTGCGCAACAGCTTACCAATTGCCAAGTCTTTAACCGCCGTAATTCCAACCAGTGGTTTCTAACAGCAACGGAGAACCCTCGCGGTGAACCCCTGCACCGATAACTTCTCCCACATAAACCGTGTGATCCCCGTGTTCCACAGCGCCGACAACTTTGCACTCGATGTAACCCAGAGAATCCGAGATAATCGGACAACCAGTTTCCTCGCCGGGATAAAATTCTACATCTTCAAATTTATTGCCAACGCGGCGCTGCGGCTTGAAGAATTTCTGGGCTAAGTCTTTTTGCCCTGCTTCTAGGAAACTCAAAGCAAAGACACCGCTGGCTTCGATCATGGCGTGGGA
Source organism: Microcoleus sp. A003_D6 (assembly GCF_036702825.1). NCBI lineage: Bacteria > Bacillati > Cyanobacteriota > Cyanophyceae > Oscillatoriales > Microcoleaceae > Microcoleus > Microcoleus sp. A003_D6. The sequence continues at coordinate 145,937 of NZ_JAUBWA010000002.1, forward strand.
TTTAGAGTCTTGCTTGACGCAGTTGACAACTAAGGGAGGGGTAAAGGAAGATTGCATCACCCAGCTAGCGGTGAAACCGTTGACTTCCTCCCCGTCTTTGACACCGCAGATGTACAATCCGTGAGGGATTTTCCGCAAGATGGTCTTTTTAGCTTGTTCGTCTAGCACGGGCTTACCTGTTCGATCGATAATTCTACACCGCTCAGTTTACCAATGTCGGGCCAACAAACTTACCTATCTTAAGGGCTATTCGCTAATATTGCCTTTTTCGATCCCAAACTTGACACCAGTTTTAAGTGAAAAGTAACAACTCACAACTACTATGAAACTCCATACTTTTTAAACCAATCTTGCATCCGTTTCCAAGCATCCTCAGCTTCTTTTTCCCGGTAACTGGGGCGATAGTCGGCGTTAAAACCGTGCGGCGCATCTGGATAAAGCACGATTTCGGAACCGCTGCTGCCAGTTTTGAGAACTTCCTGCATTTTCTCGACTGTATCGTTGGGAATTGAGGTGTCTTTGTCGCCGTAAAGCCCCAATACAGGCACTTTCAAAGTTGCTGCAATGTCGATCGGCTGTTTGGGAGTTAAAGCCGTAGAATCGCCAACCAAACGCCCGTACCAAGCCGCGCCAGCTTTGACTTTTGGGTTGTGGGAAGAGTACAGCCAAACAATTCTGCCACCCCAGCAAAATCCTGTAATTCCCAACTTATTAGTATTGCCTTTTCCTGACTTTTGTGCCCATTCTACGGTAGCATCTAAATCGGACATAACTTGAGCGTCAGGAACTTTCGAGACAACTTTACTAATAATTTCTTGGATGTCGGTGATTTTAGAAACATCACCTTGACGGGCAAACATTTCTGGGGCGATCGCCAAATAGCCTAATTTAGCAAAACGGCGGCAAATATCTTGAAGGTGTGCGTGAACTCCGAAGATTTCTTGAATTACTAAAACTACTGGAAAATTGCTGCCGCTGGCTGGCACGGCTCTGTATGCTGGAATTGAGCCGTCTTTGACCGGAATTTTTACCTCACCTGCTATTAAACCAGCAGCATCCGTATTGATAACGGCAGCGGCAATAGGATGAACTGCTAAAGCAAATCCGGCGCTTAATGCGGTGACAGTGATAAATTGTCTGCGAGTTAAATCAGTCATGGCGATTTTAGATTTTAGATTTTAGATTTTAGATTGGGGAATTGAGAATTGGGAATTGGGAATTGGTAATTGGTTATTTCATAATTGCTCCTTCTTCCCTCTTCCTTCTTCCTTCTTCCTTCTTCCTTCTTCCTTCGAGGGTCGGAACAGCCGATCGTGCTCTGGATGGTACAAGCGCGATCGTCCTTCTGCTGATTTTCCCAACGCCGGACTAATAACATACATTGTCGTTCTGATCAAATTATTTTCGCGGGTAGCAACTGCCATTTTGTCAAGGGGAACTAGCACAATTTTTTCATCGGGCCAGCCCAACCGATAACAAATCGCTACAGGCAAATCCGATGGGTAATGTTCCATCAATTTAGCTTGAGCTTGTTCGACATGGCGGGCGCTCAAATACAGGCACAAACTTGCTTGATGAGTCGCTAAACTCGCCAATTCTTCGCGTTCCGGTACTTCGGTTCTGCCGCTAATCCGCGTCAAAATAATTGTCTGCACAACTCCGGGAACTGTCAACTCAATTTTAAGTTTAGCTGCCGCAAGTTGGAAAGCGCTAATTCCCGGAATTACCTCAAAAGCAATTCCCTCAAAGGCCAAAGCTTGCATTTGTTCGCCGACGGCCCCGTAGAGACAGGGATCGCCGGAATGGAGGCGGACGACGCTTTTTCCGCCGCGCACTCGTTCCACCATCAAAGGTACAATCTCTTCGAGGGTCTTATCGGCAGTTTGGATAACTTCAGCATCCGCGCGTACCCCCTGCAAAATTTGCTCTGGAACTAGCGAATCAGCAAATAATATAACATCAGCAGCAGCCAGTAATTTTTGAGCCTTAACGGTCAACAAATCCGGGTCTCCCGGGCCTGCACCTACAATGTATACCCCTGGAATTAGGGCTTCAATCTCTGTCAAACTCATGGCTGCTAAAAAATTTTCTAAATTTACGGGCGCTTCCGGATGAACCTATTTTGGTTGGAAGTAAGGGATGGTAGATGCACCCTGGTTTTGAACCCTAGAGACTAACCTCTCTGGGGTTTTTTATTGATCCTCTGGCAATTTCGGAGCGATCTTTGCCCGATCGCTATTGGGGGAGACAACATCGGGCAAAGGTCGATCGAGCAAATAAAGCCAAGCTAACCCGCCCAACCCTAAAACAATCCCAGTCAAGCTTACCATTTGCGCCGTCCGCAGCGGCCCGAACATCAAACTATCAGTTCGCAACCCTTCAATCCAGACTCTACCGGAACTGTAAGCTGCGATATAAACCAAAAATAAAGCACCAGTTTTTAAGCGAATTTTGCCCTGCAAATCGCGGAAAAACAAAGTCAGAAGCAACCCAAATACTGTCAAATTCCACAGGGATTCGTAGAGAAATGTGGGGTGGAAGTATTCAAAATTAGCGTAGGCGGGCGGGCGGCTGTTTGGGGGAATATAGAGTTTCCAAGGCAAATCCGTAGGACTGCCAAAAGCTTCCGAGTTAAAGAAATTTCCCCAGCGTCCCATCGCCTGACCGAGAATTGCCGAAGGCGCGATTAAATCTGCCAATTGCCAAAAAGAAACTCGCTGGATTTTTGCAAAAATTAAAGCTGCGATTATTCCCCCCAAAATCGCGCCGTGAATAGCAATTCCGCCTTTCCAAATTGCAATAATATCTTCAGGCCTCTGGGCGTATTGCGGCCACTCGAAAGCCACGTAGTAAATTCGAGCGCAGGGAATAGCGCCCAGAACCAGCCAAATTGCCAAATCACCCAACAATTCGGGGTTGACGCGGCGTTTTTGGGCCAAGTATTGGGACAGACTGACCCCAATCAAGACGGCAGAAGCTATTAACAGCCCGTACCAGCGAATTGCTACGGGGCCGAGTTGAAAGATAATTGGGCCCGGCGATGTAAATTGAAACCCCAAGGGCAGCGCAAGAATATTTAGCACCATAAAAGTTGCATTAATTGTGATGAAAAGCTGTCAAATTTGCATACCCTTTTACAAACACAGAGTTTATTTTAGGTGGCTGCGGTCATTTACACGCAATATTTGGGGAATTTTGCCAAAAATTAACTTTGTTGCGGACAGATAGGACGTACGGTTGAAACCGCGTCTACACGAACGAAGACGGCGGTTGAAACCGCGTCTACACGAACGAAGACGGCGGTTGAAACCGCGTCTACACAAACGAAGTCCGCCTCCGCGGACTGAAGAAAATAACCCAATTTTAACCGCCCGGTCTTCAACCCACGGAGGTGGGTTTTGTCTGTATAGACGCGGTTTCAACCGCCCGGTCTTCTTGAGGAGGATTAACGGCCGCTTTGGTCGAGAAGTTTTAATATAGAAGGTGGCTTTAAATTTTCTGATGACCTATGTCTCCTACTTCCGTTTCTCAGGTGTACTCTTCTGGTAATTCCAAGGGTGCGAATCAGTCTCGCAAGACTGCTGCTTTGGCTGTTGAGTCTGGTAAAATTCCGCCCTTGCTGGGGGCGAGTTTAGCTGAGTTAACGGAGTGGGTGCAGCAGCAGGGACAACCGGCTTATCGGGGAAAGCAGTTGTACCAGTGGATTTATGAGAAAGGTGCGCGATCGATCTCTGACATTTCTGTATTCTCGAAACAGTGGCGCGAGACTGTTGCTAAAATTCCGATCGGGCGATCGACTATTCACTATCGATCGGTCGCACCGGATGCCACAGTAAAGTATCTCCTAAAATTAGCAGACGGTCAAATTATTGAAACCGTCGGCATTCCCACCGAAAAACGGCTGACTGTGTGCGTCTCAGCCCAAGTTGGCTGCGCGATGGGATGCGACTTTTGCGCTACGGGGAAAGGCGGTTTCAAGCGCAATTTAGAAGTAAACGAAATCGTCGATCAAGTCTTGACTGTACAGCAAGATTTCGGCCGCCGAGTCAGCCACATCGTATTTATGGGCATGGGCGAACCGCTGCTGAATTTCGATAATGTTGTAGCTGCTGTCAAGTGTTTGAATCAAGACGTAGGAATTGGACAGCGAAACATCACCATTTCCACAGTTGGAATTCGCAATCGCATCAGCCAACTAGCCGAACATCAACTGCAAGTTACCCTCGCCGTCAGCCTCCACGCTTCCAATCAAAGATTGCGCGAAGAGTTGATTCCCAGCGCCCGCCCTTATCCTTTGGGTGAGTTAATCGCAGAATGTCGGGAATATGTGCGATCGACCGGCCGCAGATTAAGCTTTGAATACGTGCTTTTAGCAAATGTAAATGACTTGCCGGAACACGCAGCCGAGTTAGCAACTCACCTGCGCGGTTTTCAGTGTCATGTCAATTTAATTCCCTACAATCCGATTCAGGAAGCTGAATATCAGCGACCGACTCCCAATCGAATTAACAGTTTTGTATCGGCTTTGAAGGAAAAGAAAATTGCAGTTAGCGTGCGGTATTCTCGCGGCTTAGAAGCAGATGCTGCCTGCGGACAATTGCGGGCATCCGAGGTTGAGAATTAGATTGTTTTCGGCAAAACAATTATCTAAAGAAATAATCAAACTCTTGTGGGGTGGGCTTCTAGCCCGCCCCAAATGTGCAATTTAAAGGCACAACAACTTATTACTTTAGCTACAAGCGTTTAACAAGTATCCACCGCAACTCCAACGGCGGTGTTTGTTGCACGGGAAATAAATCGCGCCCGCTGGCCCAACTGACAAACCAAGGTGTCGGCGGCCACGCAGAGTCAGGCAAATGTTTTTGTTCGTATTCAATCACCGATTCATCAGAAATAATTTCTAACGGCAAACCCTCGATTGCTGCTTGCAATTCTTGTCTAGTAATCAGATAAGACCAACACAATTCAGACATTTGTTTGGCCATCTCATCGGGTTCGTACCCATCGACAGCTAAGAAAGTGCTGAATAGTATAAAGCCGCCGCTTAAAACAGCATCTGACATTTTGCCGAGGAAAAGACGAATTTGTTCGGGGTAGCGGAAGTGGGAGAGAACTTCGGTAGCAATGGCTAATTTGTACCGATAAGTTTTCATCCTCAATAATGGATCTAAAACATCGCCTTGGGTGACATTTATCGATAAGTTTTCGGCGATGGCTGCGGATGATAGTTTTTCGGCAAATATGGGCGTTAGCTCGATCGCATCTACGGAATGGCCTAACCTTGCTAAAGGCAGACTATTGCGCCCTGGGCCCGCACCGACATCTAAAATAGGTGCTTTGCCCGGTTCGCCTAATTCAGCGGCAGTGGCGATAACTTTGGCATCGGGATGGCTGCCGAATAAAGGTTCGGGGCGAATATCCGGCCAGCTATGATATTTCTGGGCCATCGATTCGACTTGAATCTTGGTATTCAGAGTAATGCCACCGGCTAAACCGGTTTGGGAATTGGCGGGAAAATAGGAGACTATTAGATTAGCGTGGGGGGAATTTTTGAATCCTTCGGCTAAGGCGTTGGCGATTAATGTTCGCAAGTTTTCGGCTTGGGCAGCGTCGATGTTTTGTCCGAGAATGTTTAAGAAGTCTGAGAGTAATTTAAGATAGTCGTCTAGCATCGATGGCAAGCAAGGCAGATAGAATTCTCCCTTGATGCCGATGCTCTTTTTGAGCCTTTCTTTGAGAATTAATTTCAGGCGATTGGAGTCTGTCAGCGGCGGGCCTGTTTCGGGTGATTCGCTGACTGGTAATTCGGGGACAGATGCGGCACTGGTGAGGTTTTTAGTCACAATATTTTTGATGGGATTCGGCAATAAGTGCGATCGCACCGAGCATAATCTTGTGCTCTTGCACCTGAATTCTCGCGTGCAGCGTTTCTGCGGTATCATCAGGTAATACTGGCACGGCAGCCTGCATTAAAATCGGCCCGCTGTCTACTTCTAAACGGGCGATATGCACCGTACATCCGGTGATTTTAACCTTAGCGGCTAGTGCTTGCTCGACGGCGCGAATTCCTGGGAAACTCGGCAGTAAGCTGGGGTGAATATTAATAACGCGATCGGGAAAAGCATCGAGCAAAACTTTGGTAACGATCCGCATCCAACCCGCCATTACTACCCATTCTACATCATATTCTTGAAAAGTTTTGACAATTTTTGTATCTAATTCTTCGCGGCTTTTGCAGTCGCGGTGATTGAGCAAAATCGAGGAAATCCCGTATTTTTCTGCTCTGGCTGCGGCTTTGGCTTCGGGGTTGTTGTAAATTAATACTGGGATTTGAGCGTTGAGTTGTTGGTTTTGGATGGCTTGGGCAATTACCTCGAAGTTGCTGCCGCTTCCTGATGCTAAAACTCCTAATTTTAATGGAGGATGGGCCGGAGCGATTGAACTTTGACCAATCTCAGGAGAAATCAGGCAGGCATTGGAATTAACAGATACTGGATTAGCGGTCATAAGTAGAAGTCATTAGTCATTGGTCATCAGTCATTAGTCATTGGTCATCAGTCATCAGTCATCAGCAAGAAGACATACAGAGAAAGCTTTTTAGCGATCCGTATTTTACCTTTAATTAGGTGGAGCCACTTAAATGCTATCAAAAATATTCACTTAGATTCTACAACAATATTCTCAAAAAACTCTTCCCTGAGAATCGAATAAATTTTGAGATCCCAATATTTGCCTTTCACAAATATCTGCTGTCGCAAGATCCCTTCCAATTGCATCCCCACTTTTTCCATCACCCTCGCCGAAGCAATATTGTTAACCTCACATCGAGCCACAATTCGATTCAGCAGCATCTCCCGAAAGCCGAATTCAATAATTGCATTGACAGCCTCGCTCATGTATCCTTCGCCCCAATATCTCCGAGAAAGTGCGTAGCCAATTTCCGCGCGGCTGTGCGTCATGCTCCATTCTACAAATCCGCAAGTGCCGATAAATTTTTTCTCTGCTTTGTGGACGATTCCCCAATCTACAAGCTCTCGTCTTTTGTACATTTTAGTAATTGATCTGAGAAAGTATCTAGTGTCTTCGATCGAGGTGTGAGTTGACCACATTGTGTATTCTGATACTTCGGGGTTTGAGGCATATTCAAACATATCGCTGGCATCGTTTAAAGTGATTTTTCTGAGCAGCAGTCTTTCTGTTTCTATAGTGGGTAAGTTGGCTAATATATCGAGAAGATTCATTGTGACATTGACCTAGATTATGATACCATTTAAAACTAAAAGCTAAAATTTACAAGCCAATGGTTCCGATTAAATTTGGGCGTTTTAACTGGTTGGACAATGATACGATCGCAGCTTGGACTTTTCTGGCCCCGGCTTTGCTGTTTCTGGGTACTTTTTTGATTTGGCCGATCGCCTATTTATTTTACCTCAGCTTTACCAGCGGCAGCTTTACCCAGTCGGGAGTGCGTTTGGTTGGCTTGAACAACTACTGGCGCCTAGTCACAAACCCGGATTTTTGGCAAGTTCTCCAAAACACGCTCTATTTTACTACTGCGACAGTCATTCCCAGTTTAGTGATTCCATTGGGCTTAGCAGTTTTGTTAAATCGCTCGTTTGCTTGGCGCGGAGTTCTCCGCACCGCTTATTTTATCCCTTCGATTACCTCTTTAGTTGCAGTTGGCTTGGGTTGGCGGTGGTTGTTTCAAACCGATGGCCCGGTGAATAATGCGCTAATGGCGATCGGCATAAATCCAATTCCGTGGCTTAGCAGCACAATTTGGGCAATGCCAGTGATAATTCTGCTCAGTGTTTGGAAACAATTAGGCTTTAATATGGTAGTATTTTTAGCAGGATTGCAAGCAATTCCGGTAAATCGTTACGAAGCTGCCCAATTGGATGGAGCTAATGCTTGGCAGCAATTTTTGTACATCACTTTACCCGGTTTGCGGCCGACTTTAGTATTTGCTACCGTCACTACAGCTATTTTTACTCTGCGGAGTTTCGAGCAAGTTTACGTCATCACCGGCGGCGGCCCTTTGAACTCTACTAATTTGCTAGTTTATTATATTTACGATCAAGCTTTTTCGCAATTTGATTTTGGCTATGCAGCCGCTGCTGCAACTTTTCTGATGGCTGTAGCTTTGATATTAGTTTATGTTCAGCTTCGAGTTTGGGGCGAAGATTCTTAATCTCATGTCCGGTAGCATCCTTTGTGTATGGGCGGGGCGGGTTTACGAGATTGTTTGTTTTAGTCATAGATAGTTGGTAAAACCAGCCCCTACGATCGCGCAAATTATACAATTAACCATGCCCAATGCCCAATGCCCAATTACCAATTCCCAATTTTATACTCCATGTGCTCTGCTGTTTGTTCGGCTTGTGCTGTGCCCAAAAGCTTGCCGACAACGTGCAAAGACATATCAATTCCCGCAGCAATTCCCCCAGAAGTGATGATTTTGCCGTTATCGACAAAGCGCTGATTTTCGATAATAGTTGTGTTGGGAGCTAATTCTCTCAACAAATCTAACGCCCGATGGTGTGTAGTTGCTGCCAATCCTTCCAACAAGCCAGCTTTTGCCAAAAGCAGCGAACCCGTACAGACAGAAAGCACTAATTCTGCTGTTTGCGAACAATCTTTTATCCAGTTGATAACTGCTGAATTATCGATTAACTTTCTCGTGCCTTTTCCCCCAGGTACAATTAAAATATCCGGTGGGGGACAATCGGAAATGGTGCAGTCGGGATTTACGCTCAAACCGTTGCGGGCGCTGATAGCACCGGGATGTTCGGCTACGGTAGAGACTGCAAAAGGTCGTGAATCGTTATTTAATTCTGAATTTAATTCTGATGTCACCGAAAACACTTCAAAAGGGCCTGCAAAGTCTAGTACCTCGACATCATCGAACATTAAAATAGCTACGTTCCTAGTTGGCATAATATCTACTTTTGATAGAGGTCAAAAATCTCGACGATTTGTTATCGTAGAAGCGGTATAATTTAAATTATTAAAACTATGCCGAAAAATATTCGCCATCGCGCCATAAAAATCTGTCTTTTGTGTCTGGCTTGCGCCTTAGCAATTGCTGTTTCGCCAATTTTTACGCCCGCTCAATCGACGACTCAATTAGAGTTTCGCATTACTCAATTAGAAAGTCAAATTTCCGAACTCAGGGGACAAATCTACAGTTTGCAAAATCAAGGTTCTGGAGTGACGCGGCCTCAGTCTCCGAACCGTCCGGGTTCTGGTCGCACAAATGCTAGAATGCTGTCGGGAGACCCGATGTTTGACAATTTAGCAACTTTGGCAATTGAAACTAAGCAAGATGTGATCAAAATTCAAGAGCGGTTGTCAAAGCTAGAAGCGTCGAGAAATCGCTAGTTATTGGTCAGAAGGAAGAGGGAAGAAGGAAGAGGGAAGAAGGAAGAGGGAAGACGCAAGAAGGACGAGGAAGAATTATGAGGAAGAATGACGAGGGAAGAATGACGAGGGAAATAGTCAGAAGGAAAAGCGCAGTAGTAAAAAGGAAAAAGTCTCCCCCTTTCCCACTCTCCCCCTTTCCCGCTCTCCCACTCTCCCACTCTCCCACTCTCCCCCTCCCCCACTCTCCCCGTCTCCGACTTTGAGCCACCCAAAAGCAGCGTCTGCTAAAAGTCAACTTGCAGAACTATTCAATGATATGGAAATAATAGGCTGCAACCAGAAAATTGATCGCTAACAGCCCCAAAAACCAGGCCGCGCGAAAGGGGTAAGGGAATTTGCCCGTTTTCATCACGGAGTCGGATTTTAATTGGTTCTTTGCTATCTCTGCCATAATTCAAGCTCCTAATTCATAAGTCACTGTATTCACAAATAGCAGAGAGCGTCGCATATTTGCACAATCCTTTAGTGTTATTTTTTGTAACTAGGAGTTTATACCGAGTTGAATTCAGATGAATTTCAATCGCTCGCTCCGGCGTGGTAGGAACTGCGGACGAGAGGCCCCGATCGCACGCGCTCAAACCCCATCTCCCGGGCGATCGATCCGAAACGGTCAAATTCGGCTGGCGTCCAGTATTTACGCACTGGGAGGTGTTCTAGAGATGGTCTCATGTATTGACCGAGGGTGAGCCGATCGCACTTGGCATCCCGCAAATCGGCCATCGCTTCGACAATCTCGGTTTCGGTTTCCCCGTGCCCCAACATCAAACCCGATTTTGTGGGAATAGTTGGGTCAAATTGCTTGACAATACGCAGAACGCCGATCGAGCGATCGTACTTGGCCCCCCGGCGCACCGGCCCTTGCAACCGGCGCACCGTCTCAATATTGTGGTTGTAACAAGCCGGTTTAGCCTCCACCACCGTGCGAATCCGCTCTCGCTGCAACTCATCGAGCCCGGAATTCTCCCCCTCAGAACTCCTCCCCGTTCCCCCCCAAAAATCCGGCGTCAGTACCTCAACTTCAGTATCCGGGTTCAAAAGGCGGATTTGGGCGATCGTCCTGGCAAACCAACCCGCACCCCCATCCGGCAAGTCGTCCCTCGCCACCGAAGTCAGCACCGCATAGCGCAAACCCAAAAGACTGACTGCTTCCGCCACCTTTTGCGGTTCCTCCGGGTCGAGGGGCATCGGAGAATGACCTTTATCTACTTGACAAAAAGCACAAGCGCGGGTGCAAGTCGGCCCCATCAACAAAAAAGTCGCCGTTTTTTGGGCGTAGCACTCGCCCCGGTTGGGACATCTGCCCTCCTCGCAAATCGTGTGAATTTGCCGCTGTTTGATAATTTTTTGCACTTCGGAAAGTTCGCTAGCTTTGCCGATGGGGCGGCGCAACCACTCCGGCATCGCCTCGATTTCACCCCGCATTTGGGCGGCAACTGCTTTGACTGTAGGAGTTTGAGGAGTTTGGGGCGACATATAATTAAGTGGCGATCGAGTTAATATATTCGATCGTATCCGAAATCAAAGTTGCTGAACTTGTAGCAGTCTCACCCGAAATCAGAATCGCGCCTCCGGTGCAGCAAAACTAAAATCGCCTAGAATTCTGGGTAGAATTCTGTTAGGGATATACTAAAGGTTGCGAATCATCACTCATTACTGAAGGAGTCAGTCGTGGCTGGTCAAAAAATCTTGGTAATCGATGACAGTAAAGTCATCCGCGTCCGAGTCCGAGAGATGTTGCCTCAAGGTAACTTTGAAGTTCTAGAAGCAAAAGACGGCGAAGAGGGACTCAAACTGATCCGTCAAGCCCGACCGAATCTAATTATGTTAGATTTCCTACTGCCCAAAGTCAGCGGTTGGGAAGTGTATCAAAAAGTGCAAGCCCATCCCGAGCTTTCCAAAATACCTTTGGTGATCATGTCGGGCCGCGAAGAAGAGGTGATGGAGAAAATTCCGAAACCCTTTGAGAAGCATTTTTTTGCATTCATCGCCAAACCCTTTGAGAAGAAGCAGCTAACCGAGGCGATCAAATCGGCGATGGTACTGGCCAAAAAGAAACCAGTACCGGAAGCCCCAGCCGCCGCCGCTGCTGCACCCAGCTCCGGAGCGGGGGCCGGCGACATTCAGGCGATGACTGAGAAAATGGCGAAAATGCAAGCGGAAATTGATGCACTCAAGAAACAAATGACTCAGGTGATTACGATCATCAAGCAGAAATTGAAATAATTTTGCTGTCTTTTGAAGGCACTTATGTAGAAGGCACTTATGTAGGAGGAAACTTCCACACCGTGAAATTTTCTCGCTTTGGATCGATGGGTTCGCTGGTATCCGCAATTTTTGGCAAAATTGGTTGAGCGAGTGCGATCGCCCACAAACAGTCTGCAACTGGTTTCTCACTCATCCCAGTGAGACAATCAATTAAAAGTTAAAAATCAAATAAGGGAGGAAATTAATTATTAATTTATAGTATGATTTTTAATTCCCGCTCGTTCCCTCCTCAACAATCAACTCCTCAGTCTCATTTTTTTGGTTAATGACTAACGACTATTCCGATTTTTTGCCTCAACTGCGTGCCTCAACTGAGCAATTATTGAAAAGATTAGACTGCTTCGATCGAGCACAGGTATTAGCGATCGGAGATTTGACCTTGGACGAGTTTCTTACCGGACAAGTAGAGCGAATTTCCCGCGAAGCACCTGTGTTGATTTTGCGCTACGAAAATACTCAGCAACTACCCGGAGGTGGCGCAAATGCTGTCTACAATTTAGCCAAACTGGGAGGCAAAGTAAAAGTTGCTGGTTTGGTGGGAAAAGACGACCAGGGAAAGGCTTTGTGCGGTATTTTTGAGGCGGCGGGAATTGATACGGCTGGGATTTTAATCGATTCGCAGCGTCCAACAGTCACGAAAACTCGAATTTCCGGGCACGCGCGGCAGTCGGTGACTCAGCAAATTGTCCGAGTCGATCGCAAATCGGACGAGTTGCCGGATTTAGACTTGCAGTTGCAACTGGCAGACTACATCCGGCAGCAAATCCCGACTGTCGATGCCGTGGTTTGTTCCGACTACGGCGACGGAGTTTTGACTCGTTTGGCGATCGAATCGGCAGTGGTTCCCGGCAAAACAATTGTAGACGCTCAAACAAATTTGCAGCGATATTCTGGAGCCATGTTATTTACTCCGAACTTGCCAGAAGCCGAGCAAGCAGTCGGCTATGCTATCAAAAAGCCTGAAACTTTAATGCAAGCAGGACGCGATTTGTTGAACTTAACTCAAGCTCAAAAAATCCTGATTACTCGCGGCGAAGAAGGGATGACTTTGTTTGAAAGAGCGAACGGCGAAGAAATTAAAAATTCACCCCCTCCCACATCCATTTGTGAAAAGGGGGAATTTGCCATTCAAAGCTGGGACATTCCCCCTTTTAACAAGACTGATGTCTTCGACGTAACCGGTGCTGGAGATACAGTCGTAGCAGCAATGACTTTAGCTTTATGCGTCGGTGCATCCGGTTGGGAAGCGGCAGTTTTGGGAAATTTGGCGGCTAGCATTGTCGTGCGTCAATTCGGTACGGCAACGACGACAGCAGAAGAAATGAAAGCAGCTTTGAAAACGATGGTTTATGAGTAGTTAATCGATTTTCGATTTTCGATTGACTCCACAGTGCGATCGCATTTTGTAGGGTGCGTCGCGGTGAGATTTTTGATGGAACATCGGAGATTTGTGAAGGCGACGCACCTTAATATTATGTGGTGCGTCGCTAGGTCATTTTGTAGGGTGCGTCGCGGTGAGATTTTTGATGGAACATCGGAGATTTGTGAAGGCGACGCACCTTAATATTATGTGGTGCGTCGCTAGGTCATTTTGTAGGGTGCGTCGCGGTGAGATTTTTGATGGAACATCGGAGAT
>NZ_JAUBWA010000002.1:159360-165468 GCF_036702825.1 Microcoleus sp. A003_D6
AACATTGTGTGGTGCGTCGCCATGAGATTGTCTATCTTCTTTACAGATTTTTAATGGCGACGCACCCTACTCACTTACTCTTTTTCAAAATTTGTCCCTTGTCATCAATTGTCAAACCGCTATTGGGAAAATCGCTCTTTGTCAAACGGCGAATCAATCCCACAGTTTTAAAATTGTTATCAACAGACGGAATACCTTGCCTGTCAAGTTGGATGGGGATAATCTTACCAGAAACAAAATTCCCTTGCGGAGTCATTTTCACATCCAAAATTAGAGATTGACCGAGTGCTCCTGCTGTGGACAAAGTGCGATAACCCAAAAAATTGCCCAGCGAATAAGCAATCAATTTCCCCTTATAAAGTTCCATAGCTCTGGTAACGTGCGGGCCGTGTCCCAAAATCAAATCTGCTCCCGCATCAATCATCGTCCGCGAAAACAAAACCATATTTCCCCGGTTTTCTCCGTAAAATAACTCGTTTTTATTTCTCACATTCAGAGCTCCCGTTCCTTCAGCTCCCGCATGAACTGATATCACTACAATATCAGCGTTTTGCTTCGCTTTTTTGACAATTTCTGCCCCCGCTTTCAGTTCCAGCAAGGAATTGTGAACTTCGCCGTAGTTGCTGAAACCGATAAAGGCAACATTCACGCCCTTGACATTTTGATAAACAATTTGATCTCTTTTGCCAACAGCCTTCATGCCGTTGCTGTCGATGTTTTTAATCGTGTCCTTAAATCCCTGCTCGTTAAAATCGTAAGAGTGATTGTTGGCAACATTCAAAATATCAAAACCAACATCTTTGAAGATTTTGGCATAACTCGGAGGCGTCCGAAAGGCAAACAGCATTCGTCCGCCGCCTGCTTTGGAACTGTAAGGATAATCGGTCATCGTGCTTTCAAAATTGCCAAACAGAATATCAGCTCCTTTGAGGTACGGTTTTACCGACTCTAATAACAGCTCCTTATTTGCCGGCAGTTTGTTGTAGGGAAAATTTGTGCCGGGGATCATGTCGCCAACTGCTTTGATGCTGACAGTGGCGGGCACAGCGGCAGGTTTTTTTGCTGCTTGGGAGGGCGATTTGGGAGCTGGCAAGGGTATGGTTGCGGGTGCAGGTGCGGGTGTCGAGATCGCTTTTTGTACCGCAGGCTTTGACGTTAGAGGGTTAATAGTAGCGGTGGTTGAGGGTTTGTAAAGTTGAGAAGCCAGAACAACGCCGGATATCGGTACGAGAATTAGACTCAGAACACCGAGTGAGATCCCAGATTTTTTAGTTTTAGTGCGGGCTAACTCTGGCTGCCGCGATGGCTTTTGTTGCCGTTGGTTAGCGGGTTTTGGAGTTGGGATTTTAGGGGGTTTGGGCGGGGATTTTTCTGGTGTTTGAGTGTGCCCAGTTGTGAAATTTTGAGTTTTTTCTAGCTTTGGCAAAGCCACAGGAATTGGGGAAGCGGGTACGCGCGAGGCAGCCGCTGCACTCGCGGCAACTGCTGCATTCACGGCAACTGCTGCACTCACGGGTGCGGAAGTCAAGCGTTTTTTTAATTCTACCGTCTGAGTCCAAGCAGGCAATTGCTGGCCGCTGCGCCGCCCGTAAATTGTCACCGAGTAAACGTTATCTGGTTGCAGCCGCTGCAACCCTTTGACTGCGACTCGGAGACAGGCTTCTTCTGCGGGCAATTGTTCTGCTTCCAGCAGCAGGTGCACGCTGTCATGTTCGCGGCTGGCTTTAGCGGTGACGCCGAAGCTTTGGAGTGCTTGGCCGATCAGAAATGCGATCGCCCTGGCATCGCCTTCTTTTGCTAAATTTAAAATATCTTGTTGGCTCACAAACGCGTCTACTCTCACACTAGAAATTTAGCTCGATCTTATATCAAATGTGGCTGGACAAGATTAAATACCGATTGATTTAACTTAAGTAAGTGGGTAAAAATAAACATATTGAAAATCTTCGGTAAAGCCGCCAGAAATACACTCAAAAACTCGGTTTCTCGTTTCCACCGCCAATCCCCCTTGTCTAGGGTGCCCGCCCAGATTAAGACAAACACGATCGGCGCAGCAGCGACGAAACAGTTAAACTCTTTGTCATGCCATGCTATGGGTGAGAAATCAACGGCTTGCCAAGAATCGCCAGCCCGCGACGCAGTGCCTGCACTGCACGTAGCTGAGACTCCGCTTGCTGAGGTGGGCAATCAACTTTCTGGACTTACCCACAACCGATGAAAAACGGATGCTGCGATGTATCCGCACAGCGAACAATGAGAAAAATACCTTATTGATGCGTCCAGGACTGAACTTTCTGATGCGCTGCTTTACCCGCGGCCGCCGATAATGACGCAATTGTGTTAATGAGATCCGGCTCGCTGGCCTCTCAAACCAGAATTTTTAGCGAGAAGGCGTGCTATTTGTAAGTTAGTTGGGCGCATAGCAGCTAGGATCGAGCTAACTCAAGGTTACACTAAAGCTCGTCAGGCGGCGTTGCCTCTCAAAAACCGGATTGAGTCTTATGGCGCACTACCGCTCCACTGTATGTTTATTTACGTGCATTGCCTGTCTGGGCGCTGCCTTCAGTCCAAGTGCGGATGGAAGGCAACATACCCTCAATGCGTCCTACCGGGCTGTTTCCCAAGAAATTGCTCAGGCGAACTCTCCTACGGACGATCGCCCGGACTCTAATTCTCCAAAACCCTCTCCAGCGCCCGATAAAAACAAATCTCAGCCGTCCAAAACGTCAAAATCAAATTCCAAAATCCCGAAACCGATATCCAATTTGATCGTCATTTTGTCTCGCCAGCGGGGGTTTTTAATGTTGGGTTTGGCAGCAGTTGTCGTCACGGCAGCGGCAGTATTTATCTTGCTCAAATTAGTTAGCAGCGGCGAGTCAAATAATTCTAAGCGAAGACGCGGAAGAGTCGATCGCCACAACCAAAGAAACTCTCAATTCACCAATCCCAATTCTCATACAAACTCGCACGAAATTGGACAGCAAGAGGTTTCTTTTGGGGGACAAAAACCGCGGCCAGCATTGCCCTACCCTGTTGATTTCCCAAAGGGCTACAGTCTCGACAGCAGCGATCGACCTTTACCCTTTATCCTAGAATCGGGGGAACCAGAATCCGAGGATGCAGCAGTCGAGGGCGATCGAATTAATTCCGACACCCCGCCCTTGGAAACTCACAGCAACGGCTACAGCGACACAGGTTTCAACATTCCCGAAACAACTAATCGAGCCGATTCCCTAGCGAGTCGGAAGAAAGATATTTCCCTTCCAGAAACGGATGCTAGACCTAAAGTTGATATTATTGAAGCACTGATTGAAGATTTGCAGCACCTAAATCCGGCCAAGAGGCGCAAAGCAATTTGGGAACTCGGCCAGCGGGGAGATTCCAGAGCAGTTGAGCCATTGCTCGATTTGCTAGCAAATTCCGACTCGAAGCAGTACAGTTTAATTTTAGCAAGTCTCTCGGAAATTGGCATTCGCACGCTCAAACCGATGAATAATGCCTGGTCAATTTCGCTGCAAAATGAAAACCCCGAAGTGCGGAAAAATGCGATTCGCGACTTGACGCGGATTTACGAATTGGTGAATCAAATCAGTCACTTGTTGCACCGTGCTACGGACGATCCCGATCCAGAAGTTCAGGAGACTGCTCGCTGGGCCATCAATCAGTTGAACCGCATCCGTCCTCATTCTGGGAGAGATTGATAATCATATAGCAATTTTCAAGTGATGTTATATTTTAGATTTTAGAGGGAAGAATTTATAATTTAGATTATGTTAAAATTAGTGACTAATGACTACTGACTAATGACTGATGACTGATGACTGATGACTAATGACTACTGACTAATGACTACTGACTAATGACTACTGACTAATGACTAATGACTCTTTAAAAATATTGTTCCTGTCAACTTCTGTCGGTCAACTCGGTTCGGGGTTGGGCGGCGGAGTCGAACTTACAGTCCTCAACATTGCTAAAGAATTGCACCGCCGAGGTCATACAATAGCAGTGGTAGCGCCCGTAGGTTCAGTCTTAGAATCAATTCCAGTAATCGAAATAACGGGTGATTTGCAAGTAACAGCCCAAACACAAGATTACAATGATCCTATTGTGATGCCCGCAGATTCTGTGCTGGCGAATATGTGGGAATACGCTCGCAAAGTTCAGGATGAATGGGATGTCATTGTTAACTTTGCCTACGATTGGCTGCCGTTTTATTTGACGCCATTTTTTAGAACTCCGATCGCACATTTGATCAGCATGGGCTCCCTTTCGGCATCTCTCGATCGCATCGCCGGACAAACCGCCGTCCAGTTTCCCGGTACGATCGGAGTTCACACCGCTTCTCAAGCCCAAACATTTGCCTTTGCCGATGGATGTCAGTTGTTGGGAAACGGCATTGATTTATCGCTGTACGAATTTTGCAGCCAACCAGAACCAAAATTAGCTTGGCTGGGCCGCATCGCCCCGGAAAAAGGCTTAGAAGATGCTGTGGCGGTAGCGAAAATTACAGGCATTCCCCTGAAAATTATGGGCAAAATGCAGGATGAGAATTATTGGCAAAAAATTTGTGCAGATTACCCGGATGCTCCGGTAGAATATTTAGGGTTTCTAACAACAATCCAAATGCAGGAGCAAGTCCGCCAGTGCCGAGCCTTGTTGATGACTCCGCGCTGGGTGGAAGCTTTCGGAAATGTCGCGATCGAGGCTTTAGCGTGCGGTGTACCCGTGATTGCTTACGAGCGCGGGGGGCCGGCAGAAATTGTTCGAGACGGACTGACGGGCTTTTTAGTGGAGCCTGACAGCGTAAATGGCTTGGTAGGTGCGATCGCCCGCTTAGACAAAATTGACCGCAGCGCTTGCCGGCGACAAGCAGAGGTAGAATACTCTTTGGAAGCTTTGGGCGATCGTTTTGAACACTGGTTCAAATCTATTCTAAAATTGAGTTAAATAAACTCTTAATCTACCACAACAAAAACTCACAAAAAAAACTATGGCAACCGAACGTTTAGTGCTTTTATCCAGTAGAGAAATAGAAAAAATGCGCCAAGCCGGCCGTTTAGCTGCCGAACTTCTGCTACATCTCGAACCTATGGTAAAACCGGGTGTCAGCACTTTAGCAATTAATGATGAAGCCGAACGCTGGACTTTGGCACACGGGGCAAAAAGCGCTCCGCTAGGTTATAAAGGATTTCCTAAATCTCTGTGTGCAAGCGTCAATGAAGTTGTGTGTCACGGCATCCCAAATGCTAAACAAATTCTGAGAGAAGGTGACATTATTAATATTGATGTAACGCCTTTAGTTGATGGTTATCACGGCGATACTTCCAAAACTTTTTTTGTTGGGAAACCTTCGCCTGTAGCTAAAAGGTTAGTGGAAGTAACTGAGGAATGTCTCAGAAGAGGAATTGCTGAAGTCAAACCGGGGGCTCGTACCGGGGACATCGGTGCAGCGATTCAAGAATATGCTGAAGCACAGGGTTTTTCGGTAGTGCGGAATTTTGCGGGACACGGGGTTCACCGCGTTTTTCACACCGAACCGGAAATTTTGCACTACGGCAAGCGGGGCACGGGAAAGAAGCTCAGACAAGGCATGGTTTTTACGATCGAGCCTATGATTAATGAGGGCACTTGGGAAGTGGAAATTTTGGGCGACGGTTGGACTGCTGTTACTCTAGATGGAAAGCTTTCGGCTCAATTTGAACACACGTTAGCTGTGACAGATTCTGGGGTGGAAATTCTAACTTTGCCTTAGCAATCATTAACAAACAATCTCAAGAGTCCACTCCTAAATTAATAATTAACAATATCCCGTAGGGGCGGGTTTCACAGACAATATCTCACGATTACCAACAATCTAGATAAACCCGCCCCGCCACAACCGATAACCTACATCAACCTGAAATTTGCATAGAATCCGAAAATGTAGGTTTGTATTTATGGTTGGGTGGGGGCGGGTTTGCGAGATTGTCTGTTTCAGTCAGAAATTGTCTGTAAAACCCGCCCCTACGGAATTACGATGATTCACCGTATCCGAAAATGTAGGTTTGTATTTATGGTTGGGTGGGGGCGGGTTTGCGAGATTGTCTGTTTCAGTCAGAAATTGTC
>NZ_JAUBWA010000002.1:165568-175802 GCF_036702825.1 Microcoleus sp. A003_D6
TGTAAAACCCGCCCCTACGGAATTACGATCGACTCACAAAACACGATATAACTAATAACTAATAACTAATGACTAACATAAAATTTCTACAACCAGGAGATTTGCTCAAAGTAATTGCCCCAAGTGGCACTTTGCGAGAATCAACCAACTTTGAGAAGGGTGTAGAAATTTGGAAATCCCGCGGCTATCGACTTGAATTAACACCCGGTTTTGACGATCGCTGGGGCTACTTGGCCGGTTCCGACGAAAACCGCGTCCGACAGCTAGCAGATGCCCTCAATGACCCGGATTGTCGCGGTATTCTCTGTGTTCGAGGCGGTTTCGGCAGCACTCGGCTTTTGGAAAAAGCAAATGTGGGAGATGGGGCAAATTCCCAATTTCCAACTCCCGATTCCCATTCGCCGAAATGGTTAATCGGCTTTTCAGATATTACTGCTTTACTGTGGAATCACGATCAATTGGGTATTTGGGGGGTTCACGGGCCGATGCTGACAACTTTGGCGGCGGAACCGGATTGGTCTGTCGATCGACTTTTTGACTGCATCGAAGGTCGTCCCTTACAATCTTTGCAAGGTAAAGGATGGGGCAGCGGCAAAGCCACCGGGCGGCTGTTTCCGGCGAATCTGACGGTGGCTTCTCATTTGCTCGGAACCCCGTATCAACCGGATTTGACCGGGGTTATTCTCGCATTTGAGGATGTTTCCGAGGCTCCTTACAGGGTCGATCGAATGCTGACTCAGTGGCGGATGGCGGGGGCTTTCGCAGGCGTGCGGGGCATTGCTTTGGGGCGCTTCAGCCGCTGCGAGATTGACCCGAGTATTCCCAGTTTTAGCATTGAAGAAGTTTTGCGCGATCGGCTTTTGGACTTGAATATTCCCATTGTCTCGGATTTGCCCTTCGGCCACGAGGGGGTTAACGCTGCTTTACCTGTGGGAATTAGGGCTTGTCTCGACGCTGAATCGGGATTGCTGATTTGCGGCGATAAATCGCAACTTTAGATTAAGGATCGACGTCTGCAACTTTAGCTTGAGATTTTGCACCAGCTAAATAGTCCGTTTGGGTGAAATTGACACAGTTGGCAGAAATTAGATTTAAAATGGATTGTGTATGCAAATGTCGGCGCCAATAAGGCAAAAAGATTTAAAAGTTTCGAGAGGTTGATATGAAAGCACACAACTTGTTAAACAGTATTGCTGCCACTGTGCTAGTTGCAGGATTGGCACTTACGGGCATTTCCTCAAGTGCAGTTGGCGAACAGATACGGAATAACGATCGCATAAATGGAGTAATTCGCCGCACTTCCCCGATTTACCGTTTCCGAAATATGTGGGTTCCGGGATCTCCGACGGAAGAATTGCGCGGTCAAGAATACACATTCAGCGCAAGGGAAGGCGACAACATTGAAGTGTTTTTAGATACAGATAGAAGTGGCGGTTTTACTCCGGTCATGGTGCTGTTTTACGGGAACAACAAACAAGTCGCTTTTACGCAAGACCGTTCTTTTAATTATCAAATTCCCCGTAGTGGCGATTACAGGCTTTTAGTGTTAACGAAAGATGCTGCCAGAGGCGGTAACTACACGCTGGAAGTTGCGGGAATTGATGGGGGCGACAGACGATCATCGGGCAATTCGCGGGACGACGATTGGTACAGCGGGCGAGATAACGGGCGAGATAACGGTCGATATGACAGATCACAGCTTTTGCAAGATGATTTTGGCTTGCGATCGATCAACTGTAGCGAGAGACGTTCTATGGTGAGAGTAAGGTTTGATGATAACAATCAAGACTCGACTTACTGCGCTGTCCCGACTAGAAACTTTCCGGCGGGAGATTATTACTACAATTCGCGGACTAGAGATTTAGATTCGGCGAGGGTGAATAATAATAGGAGGTTCGATGAGGGCAGCGATCAATGTCGGGTAGTGGTGGGCGGAGTTTGTGTGACGAGATAGTAGGGTGCGTCGCTCTCTACAATCTACAACGAAGCTCGAAAATGTCACAGCGACGCACCCTACAAAATACCGTGGGTGCGTCGCTATTTACAATCTACAACTAAACTCAAAAATCTCGCAGCGACGCACCATACTTACGGGTGCGTCGCTCTGTATAATCTACAACTAACCAAAGAAACCGGGTTTTTTACGGTCATCTGTGGGCTGCAACACGTCTTTCAGAAAAAACCCGGTTTTTGACTACCCGCGCCTTCAGAATTATTGGTATATTAATAATATTAATGATGTCGCAAAATATGAGCGTTAAAGAACTTGAAACAGCAATTATGAACCTGTCGGTTAAGGAACTATCAGAACTCACTAATTGGCTGATAGAGTATCGCCAACAGGTTTGGGATAGGCAAATTGAAGACGATTTGGAGGATGGGCGGTTAGATGCGCTACTTGATGAAGTTGATGCCGAGTATGAAGGGGGATTGACTAAAGTGTTATGAATCATCTGACTTTACCGCGTTTTTGGCAGTGCTATCACCAGCTACCTAAAGAAATACAAGCACTAGCCGATAAAAATTACGAATTACTCAAAGTCGATCCGTATCACCTTCGCTGCATTTGAAAAAAAGTTGGCAGGCGAAAGCATTTGCAATCGGTTCGAGTAGGCGATAGTTACCGAGATATAGGAGTTGAAAAACCTGAAGGTATTGTCTGGTTTTGGATAGGAGTCATGGCGATTACGATGCAATATTAGCTCAGAAATAAGGTTCACTTTGAATCCTTGAAACTAGAAAGTATGTCATCTATCAAACATAGGGGTGTCATGGAAATGCACAGTATTTGATTGATTAGGAGGTAAAAAAGCTGTATGGCTAGCAGAAAACCGGGTACGAGTATCAAAACCCAGCCTATACAAATAATGTAAAAATTTGAGCTGTACAGCAAAGGAGTAAATACAGCAGTGAGAAAAAGCGATTTGATAAAAAATGGTAAGTTACCCTGAGAGTTTATATTCTCTGAAAGATAGCTTATAATGTCTAAAACATTGGGCGAAAACTTGCCCGGACGACGAGTAGGCTTGTAGATAAACCCGAGTACAGACATATCTATCCAAAGTTGTATAGTGGATTCAAATTTTATTTTTTTCATAGTGTTAACGTCTGGAGTAAAAAATAATGTAAGATCAGCATCCAGAATCTACCCGTTTATATTCTCCAGTATTGCTGTAAGCTGTTGTGCATTTAATTTGTATGTTGAGGGCGGGCAGGATGCCCACCCCACAAGAGGAAAAATTTATTTGACTATGCAATTTAAATGCGGATTAGCTTACTAGGTTTTTATTCAATTAGCGTCCCCAACGAGTGGGAAAAACTCCATTCATTATACAGCCCATATAATGCAAGGAGTCTAGATGTCATTTGCGAGGCTGGTGGTGCAAAAATGGCGGTTCAGCTAATTTACCGCCAGCCTCGCAACCAACCAAATCCCGATCGCCCAAAATCGAACTCAGCCACTCCCCTCATCTCCCTCCCCGCTGACAGATGAATTTTTTGTCAAAAAGGACGATCGCACAGTGGTAAGCTACCAAAGGCATTAAAATACCTAAATCCGAGAAAAATTAAGATGTCAGCATTAAATGAAGTTCCCTTGCTGTTGCGGGCAGCCCGCGGCGAAACCCTAGACCGCCCGCCCGTATGGATGATGCGCCAAGCCGGTCGCTACATGAAAGCCTATCGAGATTTGCGAGAAAAGTATCCCTCGTTTCGCGAACGTTCCGAAATTCCCGAAGTGGCGATCGAAGTTTCCCTTCAGCCGTGGCGCGCGTTTCAACCCGACGGCGTAATTCTGTTTTCCGATATTGTCACCCCCATGCCGGGTTTGGGCATCGACATGGACATCGCCGAAGGCAAAGGCCCGATTATCCACGCACCCATCCGCACTCAGCAGCAAATCGACAACCTGCAACCGCTGAACCCGGAAGAAAGCTTGCCGTTTATCAAAACAATCCTCAAATCCCTGCGCGAGGAAGTCGGCAACAAATCCACCGTGCTCGGTTTTGTCGGTGCGCCGTGGACTTTAGCGGCCTATGCGGTTGAGGGTAAAGGTTCCAAGGATTATGCCGTTATCAAAAATATGGCATTTTCCGATCCTACTTTACTGCATCAGTTGCTGTCGAAATTCGCCGATGCGATCGCAGTTTACGTGCGCTATCAAATCGACTGCGGCGCCCAAGTCGTGCAAATGTTCGACTCCTGGGCCGGCCAACTTTCCCCCCAAGACTACGACACCTTCGCCCTACCTTACCAGAAACAAGTATTCGAGCAAGTCAAAAAAACCCATCCCGATACCCCGCTAATTCTGTTAGTCACCGGTAGCGCCGGCCTCCTCGAACGCATGACAACATCCGGCGCTGATATCATCAGCGTCGATTGGACGGTTGATATGGCCGACGCGCGCAAGCGTTTGGGCCCCAACATGAACGTTCAGGGAAATCTCGATCCGGGCGTGTTGTTTGGTTCTCAAGCGTTTATTCGCGATCGAATTCTTGATACAATTCGCAAAGCGGGCGATCGCGGACACATCCTCAATTTGGGACACGGCGTGTTACCGGGAACTCCCGAAGACAACGTGCGTTTCTTCTTTGAAACCGCAAAACAAGCCGACAAATTGCTTGCAGTTGCTGCTTAATTTGACAGCGATTAAAACCCCAAAAGCCTGTAGGGGGCGGGTTCACCAACAGCCTTAAAAAGTGCAAACAGGCTAAATAAACCCGCCCCCACCCCACCGAAAATCCCTTTTAACGGCTGGTAGCGATTAGAACCCGGAGATCCCCCTAACCCCCCTTAATAAGGGGGGGACAAGAGCATTCAAAGCCCTCGTTTTAATGGGACAAGAGTATTCAAAGTCAACCCCTACTCCCCTTAAGAAGGGGGATTTAGGGGGATCTAAACTCGACTGTCACCTAAATCTATGGGCTACTAAAGCCTTAATTTCACACCAATAACTCTTCCCCCCTCCCTCTTCCCCTGCGGCAAAATGAACTCCAAAAAAATTTTTGTGACGGGTGCAAGTGGCTGTATCGGTCACTACATGGCCGAAACTTTGATTCAAGAGACAAACCACGAACTTTACCTATTAGTTCGCAACCCAGAAAAATTAAAATTTGACTGGAAAGCCCGCCCCGGCATCCATATACTACAAGGCGATATGCGAGATATCGATCGACACGCCGATCTTCTGCAAACAATTAATGTAGCAATTTTAGCTGCCACTGCTTGGGGAGGAACTCAAGAAGTTTTTGATGTTAACGTCACCAAAACTCTCCGCCTAATTCAACTACTTTCGCCACAGACTTGCCAGCAAATAATTTATTTCTCAACTGCCAGCATTCTCGGTCGAGACAACAATTTGCTCAAAGAAGCCGGGGAACTGGGGACAGATTATATTAGCTCAAAATACAACTGCATGGTGCATTTGTCAGCCTTGACAAATGTGCCTCCGATTACGGCACTTTACCCGACATTAGTATTGGGAGGAGACGCAGAAAAACCAGTCTCTCACTTGTCATCTGGTCTGCCCCTTGTCGCAAAATGGATTGGTTTGATTCGCTGGTTTAAGGCAGATGGAAGTTTTCACTTCATCCACGGCGCAGATATTGCTAAAGTAGTTAATTATTTAGTTGAACATCCGCCGGCTTCCGAGGAAACGCGACATTTTGTGCTAGGAAATCCGGCGATTACAGCTAACGAAGTGGTAGAACAAGCGTGCAACTATTTGAATAAAAAAATATTTTTTCGGATTACTCTGTCACCTTGGCTGGCCGATTTCTTTATTTGGCTGTTCCGAATTCAGGTGGCTGCTTGGGATAGATTTTGCATCAGCTACCGCCATTTTACCTATCAAAATCTTGTGAATCCCGAAAGCATAGGAATGCCGAGTTACTGCGGCACAGTGGCCGATATGTTAAGAACTAGCGGGATTCC
The DNA here is from genome assembly GCF_036702825.1 of Microcoleus sp. A003_D6. Lineage (NCBI taxonomy): Bacteria > Bacillati > Cyanobacteriota > Cyanophyceae > Oscillatoriales > Microcoleaceae > Microcoleus > Microcoleus sp. A003_D6. Next base: position 171,500 of record NZ_JAUBWA010000002.1, read on the forward strand.
CGATAAAAATACAAAGTAGCGCGTACACTCCGCACCAATAATCGGACGGGCTAGAAGCCCATCCCACAATCTTTCTTGTGGGATGGGCTTCTAAGCTGTTCGACATTTAAACCGCTAACGAGGCCTGTAGGGTGCGTCAGCTAGAACACTTACTAAGCAAGGGAAACAAGATAGGGCTGACGCACCCTACAATACTATTTTAAATGCGTAACAGCTTAGCCCGTCCCTAATTATTTATCCTATTCAACTCTACTATTTCAAATTCTTTTTTGCTTGATTCCTACAGTTTTGAAGCGATTATCGCCAATCAAGGGTCAAATACGATAAGATGTTAGCATTTGCAAACTTTAACAGGGAACTGCCAGCTAAAAATTGCGCTCATTCTCTTGGCTTTAGGGGGTCTTACCCCTCGCCAGATATTCGATCGAGTGCAAGATCGTAATTTTAGCCTTAACATTAAGTCTTGAGAGTCGATCGAACTTTCACGCCCCTAAGCCCGATCGCAAGTTGTTGTTTACTGATGTGAGGTTTAACATAATATGCGAGTTCTTCTAGTTTACCCCCTGTTTCCGAAAACATTTTGGTCTTACGAGAAAATTCTAGAATTAGTCGATCGTAAAGTGCTGCTGCCACCGCTGGGTTTGGTAACGGTAGCAGCTATTTTACCCCAAGAATGGGAATTTAAGTTAGTCGATCGCAACATCAGACAAATCACCGAAGCAGAATGGGAATGGGCAGAGCTCGTTATTCTCTCCGCCATGATTGTCCAAAAAGAAGATTTGCTAGACATCATTCGCGAAGCCAAACAGCGCGGTAAATCCGTAGCTTGCGGCGGCCCTTACCCGACTTCCGTACCCGAAGAACCTCAAGCAGCGGGCATAGATTACCTGATTCTCGACGAAGGCGAAATCACCTTGCCCATGTTCGTCGAAGCGGTACTGCGGGGCGAAAAAAGCGGAATGTATCGATCGGACGGCGTAAAACCCGATGTTACCACAACCCCCGTTCCCCGCTTCGACTTGCTGGAATTAGACGCCTACGATTCGATGTCAATTCAATTTTCGCGAGGTTGTCCATTCCAGTGCGAATTCTGCGATATCATCGTCCTCTACGGCCGCAAACCCCGCACCAAAAACCCCCAACAATTGATTGCAGAACTAGACTCTCTCTACAACTTAGGTTGGCGGCGCGGCGTGTTCATGGTAGACGACAACTTTATCGGCAACAAACGCAATGTCAAACTGTTGCTAAAAGACTTACAAATTTGGCAAGAAGAACACAAATTCCCGTTCACTTTCAACACAGAAGCCTCCATCGATTTAGCCCAAGACCAAGAATTGATGGAGATGATGGTAGCTTGCAATTTTAATGCAGTATTTCTAGGGATTGAAACCCCCGACGAAGAAAGCTTGCAAATGACCAAGAAATTCCAAAATACCCGCAACTCCCTGATAGAATCCGTAGAATTGATTGCGAAAACTGGTTTGCGAGTAATGGCCGGATTTATCATCGGATTCGACGGCGAAAAACCAGGCGCAGGTCAACGCATTGTAGACTTTGCCGAAGCAGCAGCAATTCCTAGTACAACCTTTGGAATGCTCCAAGCTTTGCCTCATACTGCATTGTCCCACAGACTAGCAAAAGAAGGGCGGTTGCGCGACAAATCGGGCAACCTCAACCAGACTACTTTGATGAACTTCATTCCGACGCGGCCGCTAGAAGATATTGCGAGGGAATATGTCCAAGCATTTTCTGATGTGTACGATGCTGAGAAGTATTTAGACCGCACTTATCGGCATTTCTTAATGTTAGGTGCACCGACAGCAAAGATACCTGCTAGAGTTCCGAGTTGGATCGATTTGCGGGCGCTGCTAACAGTGGTTTGGCGGCAAGGAGTCAAGCGGAGCACTCGCTGGAAGTTCTGGCATCATTTGTTCAGCATTTTCAAGCGTAATCCGGCGGTTTGGGATCACTATTTAACAGTATGTGCTCACAACGAGCATTTTCTGGAATACCGCCAGATTGTGCGGGATGAAATAGAAGCTCAATTAGCTGACTTTTTGGCTAATGAGTCTCAAACTGTATATCAAGAACCTGTTGCTGTTGAGGAAAAGCAAGTGCAAGCGGTTTAGGGTTGGAGAATTCAACCGCAGATAAACGCAGACAAACGCAGATGAATGTAAGATTGTCTGCGTTTATTTTGTTAAACTTATTTTACAGACTTAGTTTTTTAAGATCATGGAAACTGTAAATATTCATCAAGCTAAAACGAATCTCTCACGACTATTGTTGCGTGTGGAACTGGGAGAAGAAATCATTATTTCCAACGAAGGCATCCCAGTCGCAAAATTGGTTCCGTTTCGTACTTCATCCAATCGACGAGCTAGTTTAGGGAAAGATCGAGGGCGATTTCTTTTGCCAGAGGACTTTAACGATCCTTTGCCAAAAGAGATTTTGACAGCATTTGAGGGAGATGAAGAGTGAAACTCTTGCTGGATACGCAGTGTTTTTTGTGGTGGTTTGCCCAACCAGATCGATTGAATGAGGAGGCGATCGCACAGATTGCTGATGAAACGAACGAATTGTGGTTTTCTGTTGCTAGTGTCTGGGAAATGGGCATCAAAGTTGGGATCGGAAAGTTACCACTCCCAGAACCGATAGATACCTACATTTCGACACGCATGATACAGTTAGATGCGCGATCGCTGGAAATTACAGCACCTCATGCCCTGCGAGCGGCTGCGTTACCATTACATCATCGAGATCCCTTCGATCGAATGCTGATTGCCCAGGCTCAGATGGAGGAGATGACGCTTGTGAGTGCTGATTCAATGTTCAAGCAATACAGCGATATTGCTATTCTTTGGGCGGCCACTTCGTGAGATTAATCTCGTTTCCAAGCTCTGCCTGGGAATGTCATATTCTGCTGCTCTACCACCTCTTGAAAGCAGGCGAGAGAGCCTCCCGAGGCATTCCCAGTTTCTGACTGAAAATGTGAAATACTACTATTGGCGGCAGCACTTATTTCGGCAGATAGAGGCGCGATCGCCCGCAAATATGAAAATCTAATTACAAGATAAAAAATATCAAAATAGCGATCGCCCTCAACCCGCCATGTTAGGAACAAATCAACTCAGAACAGCCGCTCTCTTAGGACTCCTAAGCGGCCTTCTCGTTTTAGGAAGTTATTATTTAATCGGCAACGAGCAAGGACTTTACATCGGTTTAGCGCTAGCCGCCTTCTCAAGTTTTAGCTCTTGGTACTATTCCGACACGGCGGCTTTAATGGCTTACCGCGCTCGCCCGATCGCCCGCAGCGAAGCTCCCGAACTCTACGACATTGTAGCATCGCTGAGCGAAAAAGCCCAAATTCCCGTACCGAAAATCTTTGTAGTTCCCACTCAATCTCCCAACGCATTCGCCACAGGAAGAGACCCGGAACACGCGACAATAGCAGTTACGGAAGGTATCATGAATCTGCTTTCCCGCGAAGAATTGGAAGGGGTTTTAGCGCACGAACTGACGCACATCCGCAACCGCGACACCCTCACTCAAGCAGTTGCAGGGACGATCGCCGGCGCAATTACATTTGTCGGGCGAATTCTTACTTTTGGAGCGCTTTACGGCCCGGTGACGCGGGATAGCAGACAAGGCGCGAATCCGTTTGGCTTGCTGTTTTTAATCATTTTAGCACCGCTATCAGCAACTGTAATTCAATTGGCGATTTCTCGGACGAGGGAATTTGCAGCCGACAGCGGTGCGGTGGAAATTACCAATAACCCGATCGGTTTAGCAAACGCGCTGCAAAAATTAGAGAAATTGGGTCAGGAAATTCCGATGCACGGCAATCCTGCGATGTCGCCGCTGCTGATTGTGAATCCTTTTTCGACTAAAGGTTTGCAGTCACTTTTCCGCACTCACCCGCCGACAGAGGAGCGCATTCAACGCCTTTTGGAAATCGCGCAGCAGCAGCAAGGTACTCCAGTTATGGCCTACGTACCCGGAATTTGATCGATCGAAAATGCAGCAACAATATTTGGCTCTTCCTTACTTAGTATGCTAAATCAATAGCTAAATCAGTAAAGTAAATTGAATAAATATGTAAAAATATTAATCAAGCCCTTGTCAGGCTTGACATTGGGGCTAGTTTAATTGTTAACTATAAATAGTGACAAGATTTTTAGGGAGCGAATTACAGTCATGACCACAAAAAAGGGTACTAAAGTTCTAACCCACATTCCGCAGATATTCAGACAAATTTAATAATTTTAAATTTGGAGGCATGAAACCCTGAAATAAATAC
>NZ_JAUBWA010000003.1:0-59823 GCF_036702825.1 Microcoleus sp. A003_D6
ACAGGAGTAAAAATTGGACACACTTGTTTACATCGATTGGTAGAAAAACAAGAATGGTCAGAACCGATAGCCAAAATTGAGGTCAAAGAAACAAGCATAGATGGAGGGAAAGTCCGTCTGAGAGGGAAGTTGGGCGAAGGCTCTCATTGGCAAGATTATAAGGCCGTGCGGTTACACGAAAGTTATTATGGGGCTTTTTATCAAGAGAATGAAGCATTAATTAACTATATAAACCATCAGCCATTAGCCGATATATTAACTTGTTTGGGTGATGGACATGAGGGAATATGGAATATTATGAGCCAGTTAAATCCTGGTAAAACCAGACGTGAAATTTTAGATTGGTATCATTTAATGGAAAATTTATATAAAGTGGGAGGGTCATTAAAATCTTTAGCCAAAGCCAAGGAATTTTTGTGGCAAGGTCGGGTCGAACCTACGCTAAGTCTATTTAAATATTGTCGCAAAAAAACCGCCAAAAACTTTTGCAAGTATCTAGAAAAGCATCGCTCTCGAATTGTTAACTATGAGCAATTATCATCAGACAAGATTTGTTCCATAGGCTCGGGAGCCGTGGAATCGACGGTCAAACAAATAGATAGAAGGTTGAAAATTTCGGGAGCTCAATGGTTGAAAAAAAATGTCAATCAAATGCTAAAACTTCGTTGTGGTTACCTCAACGATCTCTTGGCCATTTGAGGCTTTTGCAAAACCGGGATGCTCCCTATTAGTTATTTACTACCAATTAGCAATGCCCAATGCCTAATACCCGATGCCCGATGCCCGATGCCCGATGCCTAATTCTGAATTCCTAATAATCTAGCCGGATTTTCTTTCATCATTAAATCAATTTCCAACTGAGAAATGCCTTCATTCATCAATTTTTTGACAAATAACTCGTAACCTTCCGCTGGTAAAGGATCTGGTTTTCTGCCCAAATCTGTACTCAGAACAAAATGCTCGGCTCCTATTAATTTGATAGCAGCCGCCATCCGCTCCATCGAAACATGATGCCAGTTTCTATGTCCTTCGTCAGCGGCATTTTCTCCCATCAAATCGTTGACAAATGCTAATTCTAGAAAAGCTCCCATTGCGGCGGCTGTTTGCATATTTTTTAAAGACAAACCGGGTACATCGGCCATTGCGTGGGTGATCAGGATGTTTTTAATGTTGAGAAGGTTGGCTTGTCGGACAACGGCCATAACTTCTTCTGAGGAAATATGCCCGGTTTCCAGCACCAAATTTTCTCTAGCTATTATCTTGAGTACCGCTTCAGTTTCCGGTAGAATCTTGCCATTTTCTGCGACTTTAATCCCAATTCCCGACTTGTGAAAAACCTTTAAATGATGCTCGGCATCAACTGTTGGCAGCCACACTACTTTACCGTATTTGCCGCCGATGCGGTGCATTGCTTCTACAGCATCGGGATTAATTCCGCCTACAGAATGATTGAGAACAATTCCTCCGAAAACTTCGATTTGCGGTACTATTTTATTAACTAGAACGGCCCGCGCTGCTGTACTGGCATAATGATTTTTCAATACAACAGCTTTCATCTTCGCGCTAGCAGCTAATTTCGCTACCTCAAAATCGTCTAATCTGCGGGGAATCACATCAGGAGAAGAATGAATGTGAAAGTCGATCGCACCTTCAATAATACTCTCTTGTGAGTTAGCAAACGGTTGGTCTCCCACAGCATACACTGGCAAAGAAAAGGAAGAGAAAACTAGCCAAAATACCGCTGTTATTCTGATGATGTAAACCGCCGAATAGTAAGCCGCCGAATAGAATTCGGGGCTACACAAACAAAGTCCGCCTGCGCGGACTGGAGAAGTGGAAATTTTAAGCAATTTATAAAAAAGATTTAATCGCATTTGCTAAAGCTTCTGCATTTTCTTCGTGCATACCCAAAGAACCGGGAATAACTCGCGATTCAACACCCGGTAATTCCGTTAATGCTTCCATTTCAGCCTTTGATTTTGGCGGCGCATTTTCAGCAATTACAACCATCACCGGTACTGCTAAGTGTTGGAATTTATCTGTAAATTCCGATCGCACTTTTGCCGGATCTAAACCACCAGTCACAAAAGCGGCGGAACCGTACCGAGCACCTGGTTTTTGCGTAACTTGCCATTTGCTTTGGATGAAATCGGGCGTGACTTTTGCAGCATCGGCGTAGACGTGGCGGCGGTACATCAAACTGAGGAATGAGGGCGCAGTATTCAGTTTGTAAAGGAATTGACCTAAAAAGGGCGATCGCACTAATTCTCTCACCATTCCGTGCCACCCGCTTTGCTGTTTGCTCATCGTCGGCAAAGGCCCGCGCCAAGTCGGCGCAGCTAACACAATCTTTGACCAAACATTGGGCTTTGACTGCGCTAATTGCATCGCATAACCCGCCGCGTGACCGGCCGCAACTACAGCAACAGGACTCTTAAAAATTGACTCAACAAAATCCTTGAGAAATTGATGGTATAATTGCGGTTGGTAGTCGGTGCGCGGGCGCGACGATTCGCCGAAACCCGGCCAATCTAAGCTCACAACTTGAAATTGGGGAGCTAACAATTCTGCTAAAGGACGCATTTCTTCTCGCGTCGAAACCGTACTGAATGCCGGCAGCAACAATACAGAATTTCCCTTTCCTCTGGTTTCGTAAATAACTTTGATTTGCGTGGCTTTCCAGTTCCAGAGATATTCTTGAACTGCGGCGGGATAGTTGCTAGAATTAGATTTTGTTAAATCTGTAGTTTGAGTCATAGATATTTATCCTGTTAATTTGCTTCGGCTTGCTCGCTCAATTCGCAAGCAAGTGCCTTGTTTCTCATCATTTGAAAGATGTTGTAAAATCCGTTAGCGCGGGAGGGTGTCAGGCTCACATTCAATCCCGTATCTTGAATGAAATCTGGGGTGACGCTAACAATTTCGGCTGGCGTCAATCCGCTCAAACCTTCCACGAGCAAGCCAACTAATCCTTTGACTAACTGAGCGTCTGAATCGCCTTGAAACGAAACTTTTCCGTCGGCTAAATTGGCAGTAATATAAACTTGCGACACGCAGCCAGAAACTTTGTTTTCAGGCAATTTATCGCTTTCGGGAAATGCTGGGAGTCTCTTAGCGTACCACAGCAGTTGTTCGTAGCGCTGTTTCGGGTCGGAGTGTCGCTGAAAGCGCTGGACGATTTTAGCTAGGGCTGCGGGTAGCGCGGTGTTTGCGGACATGATTTCGAGTAGCGGTTTACTTCGTTAATATTACAATACGGTTCACTTAACACTATTTATGCCCCGGAGATCCCCCTAAATCCCCCTTAAGAAGGGGGACTTTGAGAGCTTTCTTGTTCCCCCCTTTTTAAGGGGGGTTAGGGGGGATCTCTCTTAAGTGAACCGTATTGGTTAATATTATACATTTAATTTTGCCGGCGGGTGCGATCGACTGCTCATCTGTTGGGAGTGAAGCCGTCTTAAGGTGAATAGGTTATTGTAGTCAACAAGTGCGATCGTTCCGCAAAAAGGAGAATATATAGCTTTTATCAAAAAGATGAGGTATGACTGACAGCTTATATAACCACTAAACTAAGAGGGCCCAAGCCCAACTACGTACCTCATCTTTCTGAGAACCGCTATATGGTATTTAGTGCTTGCTATTAACGAAGATTGGTGTCGAGTCGTAATGAACCGCGAAACGCGCAGAATCGTTAAAAGCTTGCAGCCCAGTCAATTGAAAGCCTTAGAAATCTCCGGCGACAGTTGGGGGAATTGGGAGTCTTTCAAAAGCTATAAATCGCTGAAATATCCAGATTTTGATATTTGCGAGTATTGCCTCGACGAAACCTTTGATTTGATAATTGCAGAGCAGATATTTGAACACCTGCTTTGGCCTTACCGCGCTGGAAAAAATATATACAAAATGCTGGACAGCGACGGTTATTTTTTAATAACCACACCATTTTTAATTCGCATTCACAATTATCCTACAGACTGCTCTCGCTGGACAGAAACTGGCATCAAATACTTGCTTGCTGAATGCGGTTTTAATTTGGAACGCATTCAAACAGGAGCGTGGGGAAACCGAGCTTGTGTAATGGCAAACTTTGCGAGGTGGGAGATTTACAATCCCTCGATTCATTCGCTAGCAAACGAGCCGGATTTTCCCTTAGTAGTTTGGGCGATCGCGCAAAAATAGCTCCGGGCGATCGCACGCAGTTGGGCGAATCAGCCGGTTGGCCTGGTGTTTCGCCAATTCGATCGGGATTTGCGATCGCCCTCAAAGACATCACAGATCCAAACAGCGTCGGACTTACCAGTAGTGTGAGGAGCAATTTATTCATTTGTCCTCTTGCAAAAATAACTAGGACGGGCTCTCCGGCCCATCCCACAAAATTTTTTTTCTTGTGGAATGGGCCGGAGAGCCCGTTCCAGAATTTGATTAAAAGGATTTTTGCAAGAGGTTTATTTGTCCTCCTTAAAAACTTCAACGTATACAGTAGCGGATTATCTGTTGCAATTCAACAAAGTTTTCGTCCGACATCAGTACGATTTGCCGTTATTAAGGCTTAAGAGCCGAATATTTGCCACCCAAACATCGAATAATTGTCCGCGTATTAGCAACCAGCATTTCCTGATAAGTATTGCCTTCGCTCGCAGTTTAAGATTTGTTGCAATTTTAGTAAATTTAGCTCGCCAGTGATAGCAAATTCATCCAATGCGGGTAAACTGATTTCAGCAAGGGCAACTCGAAGCAGCGAACAAGTTTACCTCAGAAACCAGGTGGGGAGTGATGAGTACAGTTTTAGTGGTGGAAGATTCCCGCAGCCAGCGGGAGTGCATTTCACATCAGTTGAGTTGCAGCGGATTGAATGTAATTCAGGCATCTGACGGTGTGGAAGCGCTGGATAAAATTGAGAGAAATTACCCGGATTTAGTATTATTAGATATCATAATGCCCCGTCTAGACGGCTACGGTGTTTGCCGTTTAATTAAAGCTAATCCCGAAACTAGGAATATACCAGTCGTATTTTTAACAGGAAAGGGACAGCAGTTAGGTTTATTGTCTAGGGCGATCGATCGCGCCGAGGCTTATGTTAGCAAACCTTGGCAGCCAAGGGAACTTTTGGCAACGATCCAAAAAGTTTTGCTCAATGCCAATATTAAGTTCGATCGAGCTTCAGCGGACGCTTGGACAGAATACGGGATCTTAAACTTAAGTACAGTCGAACTGTATCAAAGCCGTGCCGATGCTTGGACAAAATACAGCGCCCAAATTATTAAATTGTACGATTCCAGCTTAGCAGCTTTCAACCAAGCTTTGGCAATTGAACCGAGTCACTCCAATGCCAACAAGTATCGAAACCGAGTCCAGACAATCCGGGCAATTTTGATGAAAAAATTAGAGCAAACTCAACCTTGTAAAGTCTGCGATTATTATTACGGCAAGGACGGCATCAATTGTGCGGTGCATCCGGCTGGCCGCCCTCAAAAACTGTGTCGCGATTGGGAATTTAATTAAACTAAAATGAAAACAAATAACCGCGCTTACTTGGAAAAGTTACTGCAAGAAAGAAACGAACATCCCGAAAGAATGGCGGAAATTGATGAGAAGATAGATGCAACTTTTCGCCAAAGTTACGCAATTTTAGTAATGGATATGTCGGGATTTTCGCGCACGACTCTCCGCTACGGAATCATTCATTTTTTGGCAATGATTCACCGGATGCACGGAATTGTCAAACCGATAATTTCAGAATGCGGCGGCACTGTAGTTAAGGAGGAAGCAGACAATATTTTTGCAGTTTTTCCAAATGTTAAATCAACTGTGGAAGCTGCGATCGACTCTTTGAAGCAAACGGCGGCTGTCAACACGACACTGCCGCCGGAGATGGATATTTACCTCTGCATTGGTATTGGCTGCGGCGATGTTTTGATGCTGGAAGGAGAGGATATGTACGGATCGGAATTTAATCTGGCATCCAAGCTGGGAGAAGATTTGGCGGAACGGGGAGAAATTTTGCTCACCTCAGCGGCATTTGAACAGTTGGAAGGTGACAAGCAAGATTGGGAAAAAGTGGAAATTTCAATTTCTGGGTTGGAATTGGTGGCGTACAAGCGGCTGCAATCAACTTAATTTCTCTAGTTATATCTTTAGCCCTCGGCGATTGAAACCGCTACTACACAAACGAAGTCCCAGCAGAGGGGCATTAAGAAATAAGCCGGATTTGGTATCATATGATTGACGATTACAAAAATTGGCAAGCTATTAATCTCGGCGCAATTGGGCAGCGGCTTGCTTGGCTGCAACAACAGCCGGATGGAATCATTTTTTGCAAAGATGCGGGAGTTCACTATGTTGCAGTCAGAAAAGACAAATACCAAATTAACCTATCTTTAGTAGAAAAAGTTAATTTGCATACAGATTTACTGCAATCTGTTTGCAATTTCCAAAATCCTTTACATCTAGTGTCTGAATATACTCAGGCAATGATGTTGGGTTTGGTGTGGCAAAGCCAACCTCAAAGAATCTACATTGCTGGTTTTGGCGGCGGCAGAATTCCCTTAGTTTTACACCACTATTTGCCGGAAACTGTTATAGAATGTGCGGATGTCGATCCGATCGCGATCGAAGCAGCTACACAGTGTTTTGGAGTGCAGTTCGACGGCAGAATCACAGTGGCAATCGAAGATGGGAGAGAATATCTAGAACAGCAAAATCCCGATATTAAGTACGATATCATCATGACGGACGTATTTTTTGGCAACGGATACTTTCCCCACCGGCTGGCCACCAAAGAATTTTATGAACTTTGCGAAAAACGCTTGTCAAGCGAGGGAGTTGTGCTTGTAAATCTGCTGCAAAGAGATGAGTTTTATGCGGAAAAAATCAAGACTTTCCAAAGCGTGTTTTCTCAGGTTTGCCTCTGTCCGTGGAAGGACATTAACAGCGTTTTAATTGGTAGCAACAGCGCTATTTTAGAGAAAGATGAGATTGTTTCCAGAGCAAAATATTTGCAAGATGGCCATCAATTTTCATTTCCATTAACAGACAGAGCACAGGAAGTAAAATTAGGTACAGAATTGGCGGAAGCTATACCTAATTTAGACCAAGCTCAAATTTTGCATGACGATTCGCCGCCCGCTGGTTATTTTGATTGCTGGTTATTCTGATATTGATAACAAGTCCGGGTTTACTCTTTGTGGAACAGGCCGGAAAGCCTGTTGGTGATGCGGCTTTCACGAAGTTGAGATCCCGGCGATTTGAAAGAGACTGTTAGCGAATTAAAAAAGGGTGAAATCAAACATCCCATAATCAGGACAAAAGAACTATGATGAGCCAGAGATAAAAAGAGCAGAAAAACTAGAGACACGAGTCAAGCCAATCGGAATGTTGCGCCTCAAGTGGATGGTTTCAATCCCTGATAGGGATTTAGGTTAATTGCGGCTTTAGATGATGACATTATCGTAGTAGCTAAGCGCCAACGTTTCAATCCCTGATAGGGATTTAGGTTAATTGCGGCAACGAAGCTACTTAAAGACAGCAGAGTATTACTTAGTTTCAATCCCTGATAGGGATTTAGGTTAATTGCGGCAGCTATTGCCGTGATAATCTCCCACTAAGAAGATAGTTTCAATCCCTGATAGGGATTTAGGTTAATTGCGGCGCAAATGCAATCTGTTTGATCGGGGTGGGCTGCTGTTTCAATCCCTGATAGGGATTTAGGTTAATTGCGGCTATCGTTGCCCTACGCTACCTCTTTGGGGAGCAACGTTTCAATCCCTGATAGGGATTTAGGTTAATTGCGGCAGTGGAGGTTTTTTTCCGGGGCTCCCCACAGATGTTTCAATCCCTGATAGGGATTTAGGTTAATTGCGGCAAACACCGACCGCCGACGCACCCGCAACAAGCGAACAGTTTCAATCCCTGATAGGGATTTAGGTTAATTGCGGCAATCCAAGAAATCAAGCCCAACTTTGCAGTTATTGAAGTTTCAATCCCTGATAGGGATTTAGGTTAATTGCGGCAGGATAATTGGATAGTAGAAGGTATAGTTGTTAGGTTTCAATCCCTGATAGGGATTTAGGTTAATTGCGGCAATACTATGCCACTCATACTGTCTCAGCTACTATTGGTTTCAATCCCTGATAGGGATTTAGGTTAATTGCGGCTCAATTGGGGGCAAGTTGAACTATTGAGACAAGCCTTTGTTTCAATCCCTGATAGGGATTTAGGTTAATTGCGGCGCTAGAATACCTTTCCTGGTCAAATGCTAATAAACGTTTCAATCCCTGATAGGGATTTAGGTTAATTGCGGCGCCTAATGTATTTGGTGTTATCAACAAAAAGAAGGTTTCAATCCCTGATAGGGATTTAGGTTAATTGCGGCCCTAATACTTGGAGCATAATCAGATGAACCTTCCTAACTCGTTTCAATCCCTGATAGGGATTTAGGTTAATTGCGGCTTTAAATAAAGTATCCCCTAGTATCAAGGGAGTATCTTGTTTCAATCCCTGATAGGGATTTAGGTTAATTGCGGCTGATCGATGTCCCTACTACTGAGTCTGTCACAGGTTTCAATCCCTGATAGGGATTTAGGTTAATTGCGGCCTTAGAGTCAGCAATGATATGGGCAAAAGAGAAGGTTTCAATCCCTGATAGGGATTTAGGTTAATTGCGGCTGCCATGCTTTACTTTCCTATCATGCTACAAATTATCACGTTTCAATCCCTGATAGGGATTTAGGTTAATTGCGGCCGGCGGGATAAAAGATTTAACCGAAATAGATCGGTTGGTTTCAATCCCTGATAGGGATTTAGGTTAATTGCGGCTAGGGTTTTTCCGGGGCAAGTCGCGGCCGGGGGGCGACCACAAGAGCTGGTTTCAATCCCTGATAGGGATTTAGGTTAATTGCGGCCATGAAATAAATAAGCCTGATGAGCAACAACAGGTTTCAATCCCTGATAGGGATTTAGGTTAATTGCGGCGGGAGTTGAGGCAATCTTATCTCTCACTGGGGGGTTTCAATCCCTGATAGGGATTTAGGTTAATTGCGGCGCATCAGTGACTAGCTCATCATCTGAATCATCTAAGTTTCAATCCCTGATAGGGATTTAGGTTAATTGCGGCTTAATTTAAGAAACTAGAATCCTGCCACGAGTATCCGTTTCAATCCCTGATAGGGATTTAGGTTAATTGCGGCCCCTTGAAGGCGACCAGCCAATCGAAGTACACGCGCTGTTTCAATCCCTGATAGGGATTTAGGTTAATTGCGGCATGAAATGGGTTTATATGCTCCTTCTTGTCAGTCCTGGTTTCAATCCCTGATAGGGATTTAGGTTAATTGCGGCTCTCTCGGTTATTAGCAACTAGATAAATATACAGCCCGTTTCAATCCCTGATAGGGATTTAGGTTAATTGCGGCTTAAAAATTGAGCCGTTGCTTTGTTGGCAATGTCCAACTTTTCGTTTCAATCCCTGATAGGGATTTAGGTTAATTGCGGCGAAAGTCAGATTTTTTCTAATATTTCTTAGATGGGGGTTTCAATCCCTGATAGGGATTTAGGTTAATTGCGGCTATCCAGAATCTGCCGAGTGGCTTTATGGTATTACTGGTTTCAATCCCTGATAGGGATTTAGGTTAATTGCGGCTCAAATACCCTATCTTGAGAAGCTTCCAAAACTTGAGAGTTTCAATCCCTGATAGGGATTTAGGTTAATTGCGGCATAAGTGCCGAGAACTGGGAATAAATACCACGCAGCGATTGGTTTCAATCCCTGATAGGGATTTAGGTTAATTGCGGCAAAGACTACGAGTTTATACTGAACTGAAAAAAATGTTTCAATCCCTGATAGGGATTTAGGTTAATTGCGGCTCTGTTACCAAGATTTTTCCAACCCCAAAGAATTTGGTTTCAATCCCTGATAGGGATTTAGGTTAATTGCGGCAAGCTGTGGAGATGTTGCTGAGCATTTGCTCTATGTTTCAATCCCTGATAGGGATTTAGGTTAATTGCGGCATCAGTTTTGGACTCACTATATCAAAAAGTGAACTCGCGTTTCAATCCCTGATAGGGATTTAGGTTAATTGCGGCTTTGTGGGCTAACCACTGGATAGACAGGGAAGCGGATTCGTTTCAATCCCTGATAGGGATTTAGGTTAATTGCGGCCGGGCGAGGTTGTGATAAATCGTTACTTTGAACCGTTTCAATCCCTGATAGGGATTTAGGTTAATTGCGGCTGGATATCTAGGAGGGCTGCTTACTCCAACACCCGTTTCAATCCCTGATAGGGATTTAGGTTAATTGCGGCCTTACACCCCACTGACAGCAGTTGGCTACTGTCAAGTTTCAATCCCTGATAGGGATTTAGGTTAATTGCGGCTCGGCTGTTGAACTTAGCTAAGCAATTCTTGAAAAATCTGTTTCAATCCCTGATAGGGATTTAGGTTAATTGCGGCTTGAGGAACGGCTGGGAAAATTGAGGGCCTGAGTGAGTTTCAATCCCTGATAGGGATTTAGGTTAATTGCGGCAATTTCGCCAGCATCCGCACGATGCCTATATGCGTTTCAATCCCTGATAGGGATTTAGGTTAATTGCGGCACGAGAAAGAAAAAATCCCGCCGCTCCTTGAAATTTGGGTTTCAATCCCTGATAGGGATTTAGGTTAATTGCGGCCTGATAAAGCTTTTACTGTAGATATTGGAGAAGCTAGTTTCAATCCCTGATAGGGATTTAGGTTAATTGCGGCTCAAACAGGTACTCCGATGCACTACATAGCTAATTCATGTTTCAATCCCTGATAGGGATTTAGGTTAATTGCGGCGTTACTTAAAAGTGATCTATACTGACTGAGAAAGTTTCAATCCCTGATAGGGATTTAGGTTAATTGCGGCTAGATTGGTTAGAAAATAATGGGGATATAATGCCGTCATTTGTTTCAATCCCTGATAGGGATTTAGGTTAATTGCGGCGTATCCTCACCTGTAGCTACTCAAAATCAAGAAAAAGTGTTTCAATCCCTGATAGGGATTTAGGTTAATTGCGGCTTATCACTTATGTCTAAGTCTGGAGTAATAGTGGTAGTATTGTTTCAATCCCTGATAGGGATTTAGGTTAATTGCGGCACTAATAAACCTTCTTCTGTAATTTCATAAGGCAAAGTTTCAATCCCTGATAGGGATTTAGGTTAATTGCGGCTTTAGATGATAATGATTTGTTATGTGTTATCAAGTTTCAATCCCTGATAGGGATTTAGGTTAATTGCGGCATAAGCGGCCCTCCACGCGCAGGCAAAGGAACTTGGTTTCAATCCCTGATAGGGATTTAGGTTAATTGCGGCAACGGAGCCGATCGCACTTCACGCACGATCGGCAGAGTTTCAATCCCTGATAGGGATTTAGGTTAATTGCGGCCCAAACCACCAATCAGCAAGGCTTGCAGGTCAGCGTTTCAATCCCTGATAGGGATTTAGGTTAATTGCGGCAAAACATACTTAATTATGTCTAAGTTGAGTTTTTGCCGCGTTTCAATCCCTGATAGGGATTTAGGTTAATTGCGGCTCAAGTTAGCATCAGGTTCGCACGAAAAGTTTAGTTTCAATCCCTGATAGGGATTTAGGTTAATTGCGGCTCAATCGCTACTCTTCTGAGTTTGCTAGTCGAGCAACTGTTTTGGTGTTTCAATCCCTGATAGGGATTTAGGTTAATTGCGGCTTACTAAATCTTTTCAATAGTAAACTTAGGATTAGTTTCAATCCCTGATAGGGATTTAGGTTAATTGCGGCAAAAGCAATCAGCGGCACTTGAAGAAAAAGTCCTCAGTTTCAATCCCTGATAGGGATTTAGGTTAATTGCGGCATACCATGAACAACACACGCCCCAAAAGTTTAGCAGTTTCAATCCCTGATAGGGATTTAGGTTAATTGCGGCTCGACTGGCTGATTGATACTTTTGTGCAGCAGATGGTTTCAATCCCTGATAGGGATTTAGGTTAATTGCGGCGGAAGCTCAGAATAGCACCACAGGCTGAAGCTATGTTTCAATCCCTGATAGGGATTTAGGTTAATTGCGGCTAGGGTTATCTCAAAGAGAGTTTGCCAAGGAACTTTCTGACAAGGTTTCAATCCCTGATAGGGATTTAGGTTAATTGCGGCTATAGGCTACAGAAAAAGTAAGCACGTCTACAATCTGGTTTCAATCCCTGATAGGGATTTAGGTTAATTGCGGCTTGAACAATACTGCTATTATATACAACTCCATATGAGAGTTTCAATCCCTGATAGGGATTTAGGTTAATTGCGGCCTAGTTCATTCATGATAAAAGTGAGTTCCACGTACTGTTTCAATCCCTGATAGGGATTTAGGTTAATTGCGGCCCTTAAAAAGGGGGAGTCGCGGGAAAGGGTCGCGTTTCAATCCCTGATAGGGATTTAGGTTAATTGCGGCCGCCTCAAAGTGATATCCAAAGATAGAAGAGTAAGTTTCAATCCCTGATAGGGATTTAGGTTAATTGCGGCCGCCCGTGTCAGAAGCCTTACTGTATTTAGTTTTCAAGGTACTGTTCCGTGAACCATCTACAAAATATCATTTCAGCCACCGCCCTGTCAAGAGACAAAAAATGCAACAACCACGAAAGCCATACTCAGCAAGAATTGCAGCGTTTCCGTGAATCGATTTTTCAAGCAGAGAGGCTCAAACCCTTGCCACACCAGCCATACAGCCGAAAGATTTGACCCCCTCAAAAAAACACCTACCCATTCACGGAAATTCCACGAACCGGTAAGCAATTAAACACTCGCGACTGCTAACAGTTCCTCAGCCTCTTTCTCGTTCATCTCGTCGAGTTTTTGCCAAACTTGCTGCATCAATTCATCCAACCCAACTCGACTCACAGCCGAAATCAACAAAATCGGAGCGCCGCTAATTTCTCTGAGTCGGCTGGTTAAATTACCGATTTCTTCGCTTTCGAGGTCGATCGCATCTACCTTATTAAAAGCCAAAATCTGCGGTCGATCGGCTAAACCGCGCCTGTAAGCCTTTAATTCTTCCTGAATTGTGACATAATTGGCGATCGGATCTTCATCCGTAATATCAATCAAATGCAGCAACAACCGAGTCCGCTCAATGTGCCGCAAAAACTCGTAACCCAAACCAGCACCTTCGTGCGCTCCTTCAATCAATCCCGGAATATCTGCAAACACCGTACCGTCGCCAGTCGGTTTTCTGACTACACCCAAATTCGGGACTAAAGTTGTAAACGGATAATCTGCTATTTTGGGGCGAGCCGCAGACAAAGCTGAAATTAACGTCGATTTGCCCGCATTCGGCATCCCGAGAATTCCCACTTCAGCTAATAGCTTCAATTCCAAACGCAAAAATTTGTGTTCTCCTTCTTTTCCCGGCATCGCATAATCGGGAGCGCGGTTGGAATTGGTCAGAAAACACTTGTTTCCCAAACCGCCTTTGCCGCCTTTAGCTACGCAAAAAGTCTGTCCGGGCGTTACTAAATCTGCTAAGATTGCCTGAGTTTCCGCGTCGTAAACTACTGTACCGCAGGGAACTTCGATCGTGCGATCGTCCCCAGAAGCCCCAGTCATATTCTTGGGCGCGCCGCGCTTCCCGTCATCGGCTTTAAAAATCCGGTTGTACTGAAAATCCAGCAGCGTTTGCAGGCTTTCCACCGCCACCATAAACACAGAACCGCCCCGCCCGCCGGTGCCGCCGCTGGGGCCGCCCGCCGGTACATACTTTTCTCTGCGAAAAGCTACCATACCGTCGCCGCCTTTGCCGGCTGCGACTTGAATATCTGCTCGATCGATAAATTGCATAATTTAGTCAGTAGTCAATAGTCAGCAGTCATTAGTCATTAGTCATTAGCTATGATACCAGATCCAAGTACAATATTCCTCTTTTCCTTGAGTGTGCAGAGGCAGACTCCAAGCAAGTGTAGTCGCGACTTACAGTCGCCGGAAAAATATAGTTATACCAATTCTGAAAAGTAGTGCCTACCGAGAGATTTTACCCGATCGTCTGTAGGGAAACGGCACTGCCGTGTCCGGCTCTGAAATCTGCTATTTTTAATAATTTGTATAAGATTGAGGATAGTACCAAGACTTTTATTGAAATAGTATTATCAAAGATTTGAGCTTAGCAAGGCTTACCCACAAAAACTGAATAAACCGGGTTTTTCTACTGGATTTTTCTACTGGCGCGGATGGGTGTAACGATGTTTTGTCCT
The DNA here is from genome assembly GCF_036702825.1 of Microcoleus sp. A003_D6. Taxonomy (NCBI): domain Bacteria; kingdom Bacillati; phylum Cyanobacteriota; class Cyanophyceae; order Oscillatoriales; family Microcoleaceae; genus Microcoleus; species Microcoleus sp. A003_D6. The sequence continues at coordinate 14,223 of NZ_JAUBWA010000003.1, forward strand.
AGAAAAACCCGGTTTTTGCATCCTAGACTAATTAGTAGTCATTGGTTAATAGTTACAGTCATTAATCCAAGATTTCACAAGAATGACAACTGACAACTGACAACTGACAACTGCCTACTGCCTACTGACTGCTAACAATATATCGATACATCTTCCTTACATTCATCTGCCAAATAGCAGAGAGATCGAAAGCGCATCCCCACCAACTGTTCGTAAAGCGGGTTAATCTTGCACATCGCCGGAATGTGCACGATTTTGCGTCCGAACAACACGACATCTCGCTCAAACGGACACTGCGGCGGAATCATTTTGCAGACAAAGTGTGCGACTCTGGGATCGTGAACTTCCCAGGCGTCAAGCCAGTCTTTGACTGGTTGCAGGACATTTTTGTGGTGAGGTTGAGGTAGTCGAGATGAAAGCGGGGTTCCGGCGACGGGGACGACATTCGCATCAAAGACTATTTGGCTGCTGGGCCCCTGCGGATCGGACTTGCTGTCTTCGATGGTGTGTCGCAGAGCTTCGATCGCCTCGACCTTGTGACCCAAAGCTGTGCAAAACTTGTAGATTACCTCGTCTTCACTGAGCGAGTAGGTACCGTCTGCCAAGGCTACCATTACTGCTGTCCTCAAAAAATCCTCGCCTTTGGATGTGTCTTTCCCTAAAACAGCAGCTAATTCCTCTGGGGCAATCGGTTCAAAAATTGCCTCAACAGATACCGGATGCAGTTCATCCTGAGTTAGATTCGCAATCATTTTTTGCTCGTTTTCGTCAAAGTTGCCGTCTGCCCAAGCAATTGTTAGCAATCCGCGCAGCCAAGCGGTAATCTCTTCATTGGTGCAGGAAGATTTCGCGTTACTCATTAGCATTTCCAGTTGGATATACCAGTCAATTTGTTCGTTTACAGCGGGATAAATATTCCCCTCCGAATAATTTTCACTGCTTTTTTGTTCGATCGATCTATTTGTTGAAGGTTTGTGCCCGAAGATTGCTCCAAACGCTTGTAGTGGACGTGTTAAAAGCATATTTGTTTCTCAGCAGCATCGCTGACTAGCGAGCTAATCTATTGGCTAATCCTATTCCCTAAAAAGTCATCTATCGGGAGGAATAGGTTTGTTGAATTCATCTTAACTCTAGTTGCACCCATCGAGATGACGATCGAATTTTATGCAAGCCCGATTGCCATTAGCCACCCAATTTTTCGCAAGAAATAAAAGGTTGGCAAGCGTTGGATCTAATCAGACACTGGGTTTGTCACCCAGGGGCGATCGAACTTCACTATGTTTCTATTTTAATGTATATTTTTGTAAATTTTGTGTAACGGCGTCGCAACATTTGACCGCGAGCTGGCTTTACGCTTTTGAAATCAAAAGAACTGAGGCAACGCTTCCGGGCTGTCAAGGGTTTTGATTGCTGTGTCCGTATCGAAAAAACTGATTTTTTTTAACTGCGGCGGCACAAAATCCAGCGCAATTCCATTGGCGGGCGTCCGTTTGCCATCGGGAAGACGTCTCGACCGGTTGCCCAACTGGGAAACCAGGGCGTCGGTGGCCAGGCTCCTTCTGGCAGGTGGTGGCGTTCGTACTCAAACACCAATTCGTCGGATATTTGGACTAAGGGCAACCCTTCCATTGCAGTGGCGAGTTCTTGGGGAGTAAATAAAGTAGACCAGGAGAGTTGGGCAACTTGTCGCACGAGGGTATCCGGCTGGTAGTCGCCGACAGTTAAAAACGTGCTGAACAGCAACAGGCCTCCGGGACAGAGGGAATCGCACATTTTAGCGAGGAAAAGCCGTACTTGATCGCTGTCTCGAAAATGTGAAATGACTTCGGCGGCAACTGCCAACTGGTAGCGGGCGGGTTTCATCCGCATTAAGGGGTCGAGTACGTCGCCTTCGGTAACTGTCACGGGAAGGTTTTCGGCTGTTACGGCCGCTTTCAATTGTTCTGCAAAAGCTGGAGTTAGCTCGATCGCATCTACAGAATAGCCCAATCTCGCCAGCGGCAAGGTATTGCGGCCGGTACCAGCCCCCACGTCCAAAATCCGCACTCGATCGGGATTTCCCAATTTAGCAGCCGTCGCCATCAATTTTGCGTCTGGATGAGAGCCAAAAAGCGGAGGTTCTCTGGTGTCTACCCAGCTTTTGTACTGTTCTCCCATTGTTGAGGTAGTAACAATCACTTTGCAAGCTAAACCGGTTTGCGGCGGCTGTACTGATTCGTATTGCAGGATCAGCATCGATGCTGTGGAGGTGCGGTAGCCTTGTTCTAACTTGCTGACTAAAAGCTTGCTGAGTTCGTCTCTGCGTTCTTCTGGCAGGGGTCTGTCGAGAGTGCGAAATAGCTGTTCGATCGCCTTGAGATAGTGGCTGAGCATTCCCGGTATGCAGGGGAAAACTAATTCTCCGCGAGCGATGATGCGAGTATTAATTTTGTAGAGGATAGCTTGCTGGAGAATGTCGGGATTTACTACCAGCGGTAGCTGTTCGGTTTGGTCGATCGTACTTTCGGCGCCCATAGATTCCGCGAAGAGGTGATTAGTTGTTAGTTGTTAGTTGTTAGTTATTTGTTATTAGTTATTTGTTATTAGTTATTTGTTATTCGTTATAACTCACATCTTGCACCCTTTTCAATAACAGGCAAGATGCCTGTTCCACAAAGAGGGAATTTTCTTGTGGAACGGGCCGGAAAGCCCGTTCAAAAGGCTTATTGACAATGGTGCAACATCTCAGTTATAACTCACATCTTGCACCCTTTTCAATAACAGGCAAGATGCCTGTTCCACAAAGAGGGAATTTTCTTGTGGAACGGGCATCTTGCCTGTTCGTAAAAAGCTATAAGCAGCGCGTCAAAACACTTTTCGCGTAAGTATTAATTATCAAAAAAACGCCGATTTTATAGCTTTATTTTCGATAAGTCTCAAATCGACTAAGCCCAAAACCCGAGTTTGTCTAAAAATCGGAGTTCGTATTTCGATAAGCTGTAGCACATTTAAATTGTATGTTTCGCGGCGAGGTGGAAAAAGCGTCAAATCCTCTCGCCTTCTCCCCCTCTCTCCTTCCCTCCGTCAGCCATAACAGGCAATTTATATGGGTAGCAACTTAAAGCTGGGCTTAGTTGCTGCCGGTAAAAGTCACTTCGGGGAACTTAGACTGAGCTTCAGTCACCGGGCGCCGTCTGCCTTCCTCTTGCCAGTAGTTGATTACTTCTGTAGCTTGGTTGAGGACTTCGACGCGATCGTTGTCAGCAATCCAGTGTTTGGCTTCGAGTTCGTTTTTGAGTTCTTCCCACGCATCCTTGCGGGGCCAGAAAAAATAAGCTGTCAGCGGGCTAGTTCCTTTACCGACAACTTGGTCAACGGCGAGGGCAACATTCTCTTCTAGCCAGAGAACTTTTAAGATGAACTTGGACAAGCAAACCTCCAGGGTTCCGATCGAACTTGTTAAAAATTTCTACAATCGCTAAGCGTAGCACATTCTGTTCAATAATGAGTCATCAGTGATTAAAAGTTTTGTCGCGCCGCTGGGTTTCGCGCCCGAAATTGGCTTGAAATCGATAAAATTTGGGTTCTCACCGGCCCTAGCTACAAGGATGGTTAAGTTGTGAACAAAGTTATTTTAGTCTTCGACATTGACGGTGTGGTGCGGGATGTGTCCGGTTCTTACCGGCGGGCGATCGCGGATGCGGTGGAACATTTCACGGCGGGTGCTTTTCGCCCGAATTCTCTGGATATCGACTCTCTGAAGTCTGAGGGAGTGTGGAATAATGACTGGGAAGCGTCTTTTGAGTTAGTTTGCCGTTATTTTGAGGCGATCGGGCGATCGAGAAACCAACTCTCTCTGAACTATGACGAATTAGTAGCTTTTTTCCAAAGTCGCTATCGCGGGCCCGACGAGCAAAATTGGACTGGTTACATTTGTGACGAACCGCTGCTGTTAAGTCCGGCTTACCTAGAAAATTTAACAGTTGGGGGCATTGTTTGGGGCTTTTTTAGCGGCGCGATGCGGGATGAAGCTGCTTATGTTTTGTCAGGAAAACTGAATTTAAATTCTCCCGTGTTGGTGGCGATGGAAGATGCACCGGGAAAACCCGATCCGACTGGACTTTTTGCGGCAATTGAACAGTTGGAAAACCTGCACGGTTTGGAAAAGAATTTGCCCGTAATTTACGCGGGAGATACTGTTGCCGATATTTACACGGTTGTGAAGGCGCGACAAGTGCAACCAAATCGAGTTTGGCTGGGGACGGGAATTTTGCCACCTCATGTTTTGGATGATTCTGAGCGCTGCGAGGCTTATGCTGCGGCGCTGAAAAAAGCAGGTGCGGATGCGGTTTTCAGGAATGTTGAGGAGTTGACTACCGCGCGGATCGAAGCATTGGTTAAGACGGCGGTTGAAACCGCGTCTACACAAACGATGTCCGCCTCCGCGGACTCAAGCATTGGTTGAGACGGCGGTTGAAACCGCGTCTACACAAACGATGTCCGCCTCCGCGGACTCAAGAATATAACATAATTTTAACCCTTTGATCTTCAACCTGCGGAGGCAGGTTTTGTTTGTATAGACGCGGTTTTAACCGCCGTCTAATCTTCAACCTGCGGAGGCAGGTTTTGTTTGTATAGACGCGGTTTTAACCGCCGTCTAATCTTCAACCTGCGGAGGCAGGTTTTGTTTGTATAGAAGCGGTTTTAACCGCCGTCCGATCTATTTCAAGTTCAAGAATTTGTCTAATGCGCTGACTGCAACAGGCGGCCAGCGGCGGGTATTTGCAACCCAATCGAGGTCTTTGTAGCGGGAATCGAGGCCGACTGCGGCTACCCAATTGCTCTCAGCTTCACCGCGATTTCCGGCTTCCCAAAGACAGGCGGTGAGTGCGGCTCTCATGTCGGCAAATTGGGGGTATCTGCGGACGATGTTTTTCATGTTGCGAATTGCTTCTTTGGTTTGCCCGTTTTGATAAAGTGCGAGGGCGTGATTGGCGCGGGCAAAGGCATATTCGGGGGCTAATTCAAAGGCTTTGCTGTAGTCGGCAATTGCTTGTTCCCATTTTCCTAAACCGGCTTCGGCGTTGCCTCGGTTGTTGTAGGCGGCTGGATCTTTGGGGTCTAATTCTAGCACGTGATTGTAGTCTGCGATCGCTTCTTCCCAGCGTCCTAAACCTTCTAAGGCGGTGCCGCGATTCAAGTAGGGATCGGGGGCGATGGGAGCTAGTTCGATCGCTTTTTCGTAGTCGGAAATAGCTGCTTGTAGTTTGTTTTGGCTGACTCTAGAATTGCCTCGGTTGCTCCAAGCCGCGGCTTGTGAGGGAAATTTGTCAATGATTTGAGTCCAAAAAGTTTCAGCGGCGGGAAATTTGCCTTCGTTTGTAGCTTCAAAAGCTTTTTGAACGAGTTCTCCTAATTCCTGCTGCGGATCGGCGATATCTGTTGGTTGTACTTGTGCGGCAGCGGACGCGATATTCCCCAACCAAACTAACCCGGTTACAATTAATACTGTAAAAAATGTGAAAAATGAGCGAATCATCGTTGTTGGCAGTTTAAACTTTACTAAACATATTATTAACCGAATTTGCGGGCGTTGGTTAGAAGATGTTTGAAAAGTCTCGGCGACTTAAGTCGCAGCTACACAGACAAAACCTGCCTCCGCAGGTTCTGGATTTTGTTTAGTCGGCGTAGGTGTTCACTGAGTTTGTCGAATGTGCGGACTTTGGTTGTGTAGTTGCGGGTTTAACTGAGATGTTGCACCATTCTGAATTACTTGTTTAGGAACAGGCTTTTCGGCCTGTTCCACAAGAAAATTCACTCTTTGTGGAACAGGCCTCTTGCCTGTTCTTAAAAATCGTGCAAGATGTGAGTTTTAACCGTCAGTTTATGTAGTCGCTAAGGGTAATTTGGTGAAAAAACGGTTGCTAATTTTGGGCGGAACGGGGGATGCTGCTGAACTGGCTGCCAGGGCTTCCCAAATCGCTGATATTGAGGTTGTATCTTCGCTAGCAGGACGCACTCAACAGCCTTTTATCCCAAAAACGGGTACGGTGCGAATTGGGGGGTTTGGTGGGGCGGCTGGGCTGGCGCAGTTTTTGCTCGATCGCCCGATCGACTTGTTAATTGATGCTACTCATCCGTTTGCGGCTCAGATTTCTGCCAATGCTGCTGTTGCTGCTGCTGAATGTAATGTGCCCTATTTGATGCTGGTGCGTCCAACTTGGGAGATGGTGGAGGGCGATCGCTGGATTGAAGTTGCCAGCCACTCGGAGGCGGCAATTGCTTTATTAGGGCAGTCTGGGCGGGTGTTTCTCAGCATTGGCAGGCAGGAATTGGCTGCCTTTGCGGGTTTGGATGCTATTTGGTTTTTGATGCGGGCGATCGATCCTCCTGCACTAAATACTCCTCTTCCTAACGGTAAATTGTTATTAGCAAGGGGGCCTTTTACATTAGAAGACGAGCGAGAATTGCTGTTAGAATATCAGATTGATACAATTGTTAGTAAAAACAGCGGGGGAGGTGCTACTTATGCTAAAATTTTTGCAGCGCGGGAACTGGGAATTCCGGTTGTGATGGTGCAGCGGCCACCGATTCCCGATGTAGAGCAGGTTGCTGAGGTGGAAGAAGCTATTTTTTGGTTAATTAAGCAGTTGAATTGAATTGAACCGCGAAGACGCAAAGGACGCGACTGAAGAGGGAGAAGAAGATAGGTAGATAAACGCTATTTGCATCGCAATCATATTTTTATTCGTGCAGTGCGATCGGGACGCTCGCGAGAGGTTATAATTCCGCTGTCAGCGAATTTAATATGATTATTTGCTTTTATTCTCGCTGTTCAAAGAGTTAAGACGATCGTTCATCTCTTGTAGATATGCTTTTAAAACTGGATACTGGGAAGTTGCTAGCAGCGCATCTTTTTTCTGGGTGGCATTTGTTTCTAAGGGCAAAACGCGATAGTTCGTTTTATTGTTCAGAAATAATTAAGAGAATAATAGACCTCTTGCAAAAATAACTAGGACGGGCTCTGGGGCCCATCCCACAAAATTTTTTTTCTTGTGGAACGGGCCGGAGAGCCCGTTCCAGAATTTGATTAAAAGGATTTTTGCAAGATGTCTAATTAAAAAAAAGTATGAGTTAGCATAGGATGCGTCGAGGTGTTGGCGGCAAGCCAGACCCCATAGAATAAAAGGAAAAAACCGAAAAGCTGTCAGAATTAAAACAACTAGAAGATGAGGAACAAATTGATTTATACTATTTGAAAGTGTTTTTGATAAATATTTACCAAAATGGAACTATCGAGCCGTACCTCAAATCACTAAACAATCAAGTTTTTAATTTTGCATTCCTAAATTCAATTCAATTAATCATTAAATTATGTCATCACTAATCTTAACTCGAATCTTCCTAGCAACCGCAGCCGTATTCGGAGGTTTTTCTGTCGTCGGTGGCGCCTTTGCCTCTCACGCTTTAAAAGAGAAATTGACCGATCGCGCTTTAGCAATTTTTGAGACCGGCGCCCGATATCAAATGTATCATGCCCTAGCTCTATTGCTCGTCGCTTTACTCTTGAGCCGCGCCCAAGAGTCTCAAACTTTTTTTGCAGTCGCTGGATGGGCTTTTATTACCGGCACAATCATTTTTTCAGGCAGTTTGTACGCCCTGAGTTTGACTGACATCAAATGGCTGGGTGCCATTACCCCATTGGGAGGAGTTGCTTTTATTGTCGGTTGGGGATGTTTGGCAGTCGCAGCTTTTAGTTTTAAATAGAGATTGGCAATTCCTAATGCCAAATCCCTCCGCGAGAGTTCCGCTTTTTGACCCCATGCCCCATGCCCTATACCCCATGCCCCATGCCCCATGCCCTATACCCCATGCCCCATGCCCAATTCCCTAATTATCAAAAACATCGCTGGAAAACATCTCTGTCACAGTACGCAAGTAAGGTAAAAATACCGTTAAATCTTCATCAGGGAGGCGATCGGATATTTCCCAAAACAAAATTAGCAGCATATCTTGCACTAGCTGCCAACTTACATGAAGTTTTGGATACAGCATCACGCAAATTGGAAACAATTCTTGCTGTACCGGACCCATGCTTTCTTCCAAAACGCACCAGCACAAATAGCTTTGAAAAATCTCGACATCCCGGATACCAGAAACTTTTACCTCCCGATCGCTCAAATAACCGCTGCTGCTGCGGTATCCTTGATGCTGGGAACTAGCCCGATCGTACACTCCACTAGCAATCTGAGTCGTATGCTGCAACAAATGCTGAACGGCTAATAGAGCTTTTGAATTCGGGGGCTGATTCGCCGCAGCCTCGTTAATCTCTCCGTAGGGAATGTGCAGGTAGTCCTCTACAACTTTTAAGTATGGTGTAAATTCCGATCGCTCAGACTCGGAAAGACATCCTAACAAAATTTTGCTAGTGTATTGAAACTGTAACGTCACAAATCCCAGCACTAACGCATCTGCCTGTGAGTATTTCCGCCTCACTTGGATAATATCTTTTCCTACCAGCACTGACAAGCGGAAAACAGGTTCTCTATCGGCGTAAGCGTCTATCGCTTTCCGATATAAAGTGCTAGTGTCGGCAGCAATTTCTAAAGGATTAATTAAGCTCGGATCGATCGCGTGCCGCTCTATTTGTTCCCCTAAAACAGCTTCTACTCTACTCCAAGCTATCTCGCTGGCTAATTTCAGGGTATTTGTCAATTTGTCAACTATTTTAGCTCGATTTCCCTCAAAATTCGTCAACTTTGGGCTTTGGGAAATTTGTCGCGGGGCTTGGTTTTCTCGTGCCGCCAGTGTACTGTAATATTTTTTTGCCCAGCTAACTGCGAAGGAAGAAACGCTGACACTTTTAGCTTCTGGGAGTTTGTGAGTGTCTGAGTCGGTAATACCCTGTGACGCAAGACTGTCGCCCTGTTGAAGTTCGTCTGCTGGTAAAGACGAAGATACTTGTGAAATATTCGTCATTATCGACCTCGTTTTTTTATTAAGTCGCACCCGATCCATTCCCTTAACTTTTAATGTTGTTAACTACAATTTTCTGCATTTGTACGCTGAGAGTCATCCGCCATTGTGCTTAAAGCTATAGGCCATTTGGCTCTACTGCCTGCATCTTTTATAAGATATACGTTAATAACGTTATTTATTGTGTTTTAGAACACAATCATCCTGTGAGTCGCCACCTATTTTTTCTTACCAGTAAAACCCGCAGCAAAAAAAAATAATTTGCTTACAAGTTCAGACTTAAAGTCTATTGTGTCTCAAAAAAACTGAGCTTTGAAATATTTTATCTTTGTTTTCAATCGGTTTTGTCGATCGCCTTAGTTTCTCAAATAACCTATGCTAAATCACCAGCGAGCGGTGATTTGGATTAATTTATTTACCTAGCTAAATGAAAAATGTATTTTTAGCCTTGCGGTTGTTAGGAAACCGTCACAAATAAAACAAGCTGCTTTTATAAATAAATAATTAAATTTAAGATTAGAATAAAATTGATGTGCGTTTCGTTAATGCCATTGCCATCGCGTTTTTTTAGCTTTTTTTAGCTTTTCCAATCGCCCGCAACTGATAAGCGTTTATTATATCGCCAAACTACCTTTCAAAACCGGAATCTAGATAGGCTTGCCCGATCGCTCTTCAAGATTATCAACTCAGGCTGTTTCGAGTCCTCCTCCTACAGAGAGAGCTTGCCCCCATAGCGATAAGATGGGGTTGATTCGGCAAACAGCACGGCCAGTACGTCTTTAAGGCTATGGCTTCGGGTAGGATTAATAGGACGAGAGGAAGTGGATAAAATGAGCGCCAGCAGCAATTCAACAGAAATCAAGTTCGGAACCGATGGGTGGCGGGGACTGATTGCCCGCGACTTTACTTTTGCCAACGTGCGAAAAGTCACCCGGGCGATCGCCAGTTACCTAGAAACCGCTTACACCAAAGACCGACCAGTTCTAGTCTCCTACGATACCCGCTTTCTGGCAGACGAGTTCGCCCGCACCGCGGCGGAAGTATTGGCAGATTTGGGATGGACTGTGAAAGTGGTCGATCGAGATTGCCCCACACCAGTCATCGCCTACAGCGCCAAGCATCTAAACTCCGCAGGAGCTCTGATGTTCACGGCTTCGCACAATCCCGCACCTTACTGCGGCATCAAATACATCCCCGACTACGCAGGCCCGGCAACCCCGGAAATTACCGATACAATTGTGGCAAATATTGCTGGCGCTTCTGATGCCCCAGCCAAAGGCAGTCACAACGATAAAATCTCCACTTTTGACCCGAAACCCGAATATCTGAAGTTTCTTTATACTTTGATCGATGTGGAGCGGATTCGCTCTGCTAAGTTGAAAGTCAAGTACGACGCCCTTTATTCGACTTCTCGCGGCTATCTCGACGGGGTTTTGGAACACTGCGGCTGCGATGTCGAAAGTTTTCACACCTACCGCGACGTGCTGTTTGGCGGCGGAATGCCCGAACCCAAGGGCGAACAGTTAGTCGAGTTGGTGGAAGCTGTTAAGAAGGATTCGGCCGATTTGGGTTTGGCTACGGATGGCGACAGCGATCGCTTTGGTATTGTTGACGAGTTGGGAAATGTCTTGACTCCAAACACCGTGCTGTTGCTGCTGGCGCGTCACTTGGTTAAAAATAAAGGCTTGACTGGGGCGATCGTCCGTACCGTCGCAACTACTCACTTGCTAGACAATTTAGCCGCCAAGTACGGTTTAACAATCTACGAAACCGCAGTCGGTTTTAAATACATCGGCGAAAAAATGCGGGAAACTGCGGTGCTCATCGGTGGCGAAGAATCTGGCGGTTTGAGCGTTTTGGGTCACATTCCCGAAAAAGACGGGATTTTGGCTGATATGCTAGTTGCCGAGGCGATCGCCTATGAAGGCAAACCGCTTTCTCAGCTAGTCGAAGAAGCCATTAAAGAAGCCGACGGCCCCCTGTACAACAAACGCTTGGACTTGCACCTAGATGACGCCCACAAAGCAGCCGTTTTGGAATCTTTTACCAAGAATCCCCCGACGGAAATAGCGGGTATTGGCGTTAAGGAAATCGGCCGCAAAGACGGAATTAAACTTTATCTTGAAGATGGCGGCTGGGTATTGCTGCGGCCTTCGGGAACCGAACCCCTGATGCGCGTTTACATGGAAACAAATTCTGTGGAAAAAGAAAGCCAAGTTGCGGAATACATGGAAAAGGTAATTTCCCACTTAGAACCTGTTTAAATTTCCACCTATTCCAATGGGGGGTTTTTTCCCTACGGCTTGAGATTGTAGGGTGCGCACTGCGCACCTTACGTATTTTTGATAGCTCTTGCAAAGCTTCTGAACATTAATCATCAATACTGCTCAGTCAGTTATATATCAATACGGTTCAGTTAGTGCTGTTGCTTAATCAGGGTATGAAAAAATAATTTTAAAATCCAGAAACTGTGTCAAAAATGGTTTCTATGACTTGCATATTTTGCCTTGCATACCATAAATCAGCAACGCCCAATTTTAATTGTTATTGTGGGATGGGCGTCCCGGCCGTCCAAAAAGGGCGGGCGGGACGCCCAACCCCTACTCCCCACTTTCAAGAGTGTAAGTTATTTAATTCTCATTCCTTACGAATCTCGATCGAGCTTCAGCACAGCCATAAAAGCCTCCTGCGGCACATCCACAGTACCCACAGACTTCATCCGCTTCTTACCCTTCGCCTGCTTTTGCAGCAACTTCTTCTTCCGGGAAATATCACCGCCGTAACACTTAGCCAACACATCCTTCCGCAAAGCCGGAATGTGTTCCGAAGCAATCACCTTAGCGCCAATTGTCGCTTGAATCGGCACCTTAAATTGATGGCGGGGAATCAATTCCTTGAGTTTTTCCGTCAAGCTGCGGCCCACATTATAAGCCTTATCGCGGTGTACGATCATCGCCAAAGCATCAACCGGATCGCCATTAATTAAAATGTCCAGTTTCACCAGCGGATTTTCGCGGTAGCCAATTATGTGATACTCCATGCTCGCATAACCGCGCGATCGCGATTTCATCTGGTCAAAAAAGTCCGTCACCACCTCCGCCAAAGGCAACTCGTAAACCAGCGTAGTTCGGCCTTGACTCAGATACTTCATATCCATAAAAATGCCCCGCCGACTTTGAGACAGTTCCATCAGCGCCCCCACATAGGTTTCCGGCGACAGCATTTCTACCCGCACGTAAGGCTCCTCAATTTTCTCCCGATACTGAGGATCTGGCAAGTGGCTGGGATTGTCAATTGTTAACACTTCTCCTTTGATTGTTGTGACTTGATAAACCACAGAAGGAGCCGTAACAATCAAATCCAAATTGTATTCTCTCTCCAGTCTTTCTTGCACAATTTCCATGTGCAGCAAACCCAAGAAACCGCAGCGGAAACCAAATCCCATCGCGCTCGAAGTTTCCGGTTCGTAAGAAAGCGCCGCATCGTTGAGTTCGAGTTTTTCTAAGGCTTCCCGCAAATCTGGAAATTGGTCGGCATCGATCGGGAACAAGCCGCAAAAAACCATCGGTTTTGCTTCTGTATAACCCGGCCAAGGCTCCGATGCAGGCTTTTTGACTAAAGTAATCGTATCGCCGACGCGAGCATCAGCTACTGCTTTAATTGCCGCGCCCAGATAACCGACTTCCCCCGCGTGCAGTTCGTCTACTTGAACTTGCGTCGGTGAAAGGATGCCCAATTCATCGATGACATATTCCTTTCCCGAAACCATCAACAAAACTCGATCGCCCTTTTTGACACTGCCATCCATCACCCGGAAATAAACAATTACCCCCCGATAAGCATCGTAATAACTGTCAAAAATTAGCGCCCTGAGCGGTTTGTCAACAGTATCCTGCGGCGGCGGCACCAATTCGACGATCGACTCCAAAATCTCATCAATACCAATTCCTTCCTTAGCAGAAGCCTCAATCGCCCCGCTACAGTCCAGACCGATAATTTCTTCAATTTCCCCTTTTACCCGTTCCGGTTCTGCCCCCGGCAGGTCAATTTTATTTAAAACAGGAATAATTTCCAGATTGTTTCCCAAGGCAAGATAGACATTTGCCAGGGTTTGTGCTTCCACGCCTTGAGATGCGTCAACCACCAGCAGCGCACCTTCGCAAGCAGCGAGCGATCGCGACACCTCGTAAGAGAAATCGACGTGTCCGGGAGTGTCGATCAGATTGAGCACGTACTCCTGACCGTCCTTAGCAGTGTAATTCATGCGAGCCGCTTGCAGCTTGATCGTGATGCCGCGTTCGCGTTCGAGATCCATATTGTCTAAAAACTGCTCCTTCATCTCCCGTGCCTGCACAGTCCCAGTCGCCTGCAACAGCCGATCGGCCAGGGTGGATTTTCCGTGGTCGATGTGAGCAATAATCGAAAAATTACGAATGCGAGATACAGGGACGTTAGTCATAAAACCTATCGGCAAAAGATTGACTTTTGTTGTATTATAAAACTTCATTCAATCTACAATCATTTATACTCATTTAGAGACTTAAATATAATTTAATTTTTTCTCGGCTGTGGGTTGACAGCTCCATTGTATTTATGCTATGTTTATCAGCTAACTCCAGCCAAGACCCCTCCTGGAAAAAAACTTTTCTCTTTGTTATTGTAAAAATAGTGTAAAAAAAGCTGTTGAACGGTTGGGGATGCTGTCGATCGCCAGCATCCGTCCTCAAACCCCCATTCCAGTCAGGTTGCTCAACCGGCGGGCGATCGCCAACTTAAAAATATTGGTGAGAAGTTGCTGGCGCTTGACAAGAAGCAGATAATTTGGTCAAATGACGGAAGCGGGACGGTAAGGGTGTAAAAAAAATACAGGTTTTGATCCGCTGTGAATCTGTACTAGGGATCAGGCATCACTTCCTTCAAAACACTTCCTTCATTCAAACAAAACAAAAAAGCGTAAATTCCTAGAAGGAATTGAAACTTAAGAATTACAACTAGGATTTTTTAACTATGAGCGAGTCAAGGATACCATCCCACAGTTCGTCAGAAAAAGTGGAACTATCTATCCATATAGATTCTGAACTGCTAGACCAAATTAAGCACTTGACGAATGACCCCAGCAAAGTCATTGAAACAGCAATCAAGCAGTGGCTCAGAGGCGAGCGCCGCGAAGACGATCAGGCTATGAGTTTGCGCCGCAACCCCCCAGTCCCGCCCCGCGGCGAGTGGAACGACTGAGGTTCTCTCCTCTCTCGCCCGAGACGGCGCGCGCAAATCTGCTGGCTGTGAAATTTCGAGTTCCGGCTTCGAGTTCCGGCAGATTTCGCGGCGAAAACTACAGGTTTTGGGCGATCGAACGCTTGTAAACTCGCAACCTCGGAACTCTTCAAGGTGAAAGCAAAGATGCGCTCGCCAGTCTCCCACTTGAGTTGTTTGCAGCCTCAAATTTTGGGGTGATTTTCAAACTCGATCGTTAATCGGTGCAGACTACTAATTCCTAAATCTTAAATTTTATTTTTTAATTAGCAAAAACGGCGGACAACAAATAGTTTTGACTTTTGAGTAGAGTTCTGAATTAAATAATTAATATCTTTTTAGTTCATTAATAACTCAAAACGCAATGGTAGAAGCCTAAAATAGTGGTAAATTGTGAGTTTCGATCTGTGAATTGTTAATTAAATATCCCACAAATTTTTAGTTGATTAAGAACTCAAAACTTAACGGTCGAAGCCCAAAACAATTTTTCCTTCTTGAGTTTTGAATTAAAAACTCAAGAAGGAAAAAATCCGAACTACTTTCATCCCCAACTCTGATGGACTCTAACACAGATTTCCGGCGATCGAGCCTCGCCTCTACAGCCTTTTTTCAAGAGTTAGGGGCAGAATTAGTATTTACCCAAGACGCAAGGGGTCAGTATCTATCTTTTTACTGGCAAAAAGCCGAGCAGTACAACCTCACAGCAGAACAAATTGTCGATCGCCCCCTCAGCGAAACCCTGCAACCCATCCCCCCTGCGCCTTATCTCGATATCCTGCGACGGGCGATCGAAACCCTCGTACCGCAACGGTTCAGCTATCCATTTAGCCGCGGCGAACAATATTTTCTTTTCGATTTGACAGTCACTCCCGCGATCGACTCAAACGGCAAAGCTACAAAAGTCTTAGTTATGGGAAGGCTGCTGTCTGACAAACCCGCAGAATTGCCGCCAGATTCCCCAGAATTCATGCCCGATCGAGCTTTGCCATCCCCCCCGGACGCCCGCCAACAAATGCCGCTTCCCGATCGCCGCATCGGTCGATCGCTCCCTCCCAACTGGGAAATCGACCGCAAAATCATCTCCCAAATCGCTCAAAATCTGCACAGAACCCTCGACCTAGAGACAATTTGGCAGCAAACAGCTAACAGTTTGGGTCAAGTCTTGAACGCGAGCCGCTGCATCATCTGTTCCTACAAAAAAGACAGCGAAAATCTCCAATCCTCCCCATTCCTTGCCCCAGAAAATCAGCAAAATTCGGCCGCCCCAGCAGCCGAATTGCAACAGTCAATTGCCAGCGATCGCTCGCCCCCGCTTTTGCCAGATCAAATCGAAAATCTTCAATCGAAAACTCTTAAAGTAGTAGCTGAGTACCGCCAAGAACCTTACTCTTCCATGCTGGGATTAGAACTGCGCGCAGCCGAACAGCCGGGGTGGATTCAAACTTTAGCCACCTTACAACCAGTAGCAGTCGATTACGCCTCCCCCGTCGCCGATCCCTTCGGTCGCCATTCCGTACTCGTAGCAGCTACCTCCTATGAAGACCAACCCAATGCACTGATCGGTTTGCACCGCTGCGGCAATTCCTCTAAATGGAGTCCAGTCGAACTCGAATTCGCCCGCGAGTTAGTCGCTCAAGTCGGCAGCGCGATCGCCCACGCTACACTTTACCAAGAATTAGAACAGGCCCGCGCCGAAGCCGTAGCTCTTTCCCAACTGAAAAGCCAATTTCTGGCCAATACTTCTCACGAACTCCGCACCCCTCTCAACGGCATCCTCGGCTTTCTGAAACTGCTTATGGACGGCATGGCAGATGACCCCGAAGAAGCGCACCAATTTATCGAAGAAGCTTACCGATCGGCAGTACACTTGTTCAATGTGATTAACGATATTTTGGATATCGCTAAAATCGAAGCTGGCAAAATGCACTTAGACCTCGCTCCCGTCAAACTCGGCGAACTTTTGCAGCAAGTTGAGAATTTTACGCGGGTTCAAGTGCAGCAAAAGCGATTGCAATTTCAAATCCAAAAACCGCCTGTCGAGGACGAAATTATTTTGTACGGCAACTACCAACGCCTGCTTCAAGTAATTTTGAACCTCACGGGCAATGCGATTAAATTTACCGGGGAAGGGGGAATTCGCATCACTGCCGAAGTTATTAAGAAAAAGGTGACCGTTCACAACCAGCAGTTCCCCGGAATGGTAAAAATCCGAGTCGCTGATACTGGTATTGGCGTTTCTCTAGACAAGCAAGATAAATTATTTGAGTCGTTTTTTCAGGTAGACGGCGCTCGTACCAGGCAATACGGCGGCACCGGTTTGGGATTGGCTATTTCTCAAAAAATGGTAGAAGCAATGGGGGGTACAGTAAATTTTTACAGTATGGGGGAAGGACTCGGATCGACTGTTACTTTTACTGTGCCGCTTTATCAAGAACCACTCTTAAAAAATTAATCATCGGTCATCGGGAAAAAGGTAATTGGTAATTCGTAATTGGGACGTTGAAGGAAGTTCGGCAATGGATTGTCTAACGGATTTAACTGATGTTGAGGGAAGAAGCAACAGGGAATCACGAAGAAGCAACAGGGAAAAAAACAGCTATCCGTGTATCCGCAACCAAGAATTTCTTGATAGTACAAGCCCCCGGATTTATCCGTGGAGTCAATCCAAAATCCAAACTCTAAAATCTAAAATCGAATGACTTCCGTTTCCTGAATAAAGGTAATTCATAATTCGTAATTTTCCTACAGAGACAGTTCGATCGCGCGCCACAGTATCAATTATTACTCTATCTGCTGCCAAGCTCCCTCATTTGGTGTTTTGAAGTCAGACCGATCGCCCCCGCCACTTCCTGGGCCCCACCCAGAATTCGCATCAATGGAATCCGACGCCCTAGGGATAACAGCTCATCTTTATCTGTCCCCTGGGGGCTAACACCTCCCAGTAAACCCCCGCAAATCGCCAACTTTAACAATAACTTATTGAAGTTTTACAATACCAATGATTCAGCTTCCAAATCCCCTACTGTAAAGGATTCTTCAAAAAACAGGACGCTTTCCGTTCTATGTGAAAACCATAAAGATATTGTAAAGACACCGAGACTACTTAGTAATGTTTGACGGTGTGTGGCAATATTTAAGTGTAATTACGTAAGTCCGAAGTCGGACAGCCTGCGACTGGCAAATTTAGTAAATTCCTTCTCTGTTGGCGGGGTGGTAAACTTTTGCCAGTCTAGTAGAAAAAGGGTTGCTATGAATCAGCAAGTATCAGCTCAATCACAAAAACTTTTACTCCAAATTGGCCGAAAAATTCGTCGAACCTTGGATATCGATACCATTTGGCAGCAAACAGTTAACAGTCTGGGACAAAATCTAGGCGTCAGCCGCTGCATCATTTGTCCCTATCCAAGTTCTAGCCTGCAAGTCAAAGTAGCTGCTGAATACTGCCAAGAACCATTTCTACCCATGCTGGGAATGGAAATCTCGCTCACAGCAGCACCTCATTTCATTCAAGCTCTAGCCACCCTCGAACCGGTGGTAGAAGAGTCCTTTGGGGCCGATGACCCTTTTGAGCGGCAGTCGGTGCTAGTGGTGGCTACCGCTTATCAAGAGCAACCTAACGGCATAATTAGCTTGCACCGGTGCGAGGGCGGATCGTCGGGAAAGGGTAATGCCGATCGACCTTGGACTCAATGTCAGATCGAATTCGCACAAGAACTTGCCGATCAAGTAGGAAGTGCGATCGCGCTGGCCACCCTCTACCACGAGAACAGCCAGCGAACACAAGAAATATCCCACCTCAAAAAGGAATTTTTGTTGAACGCGTCCCACGAGCTGCGCACTCCCCTAAATCACATCATCGGCTATCTTCAACTAACCATAGACGATCAAGCTGACGATCCGATAGAGGAGAGAGATTTTATCCAAGAAGCTCACCGTTCGGCTATCCACCTTTATAAGGTAATTGGTAATGTCTTAGATTTCATTCAGTCAAGTGAAGCGTGCAAAGCTCACGTAGAGTTAGCCGCTTTCAGGAGCCAGGAGAAATCTGGGCCTCAGTAAAGATTCGAGCCACCCATTCAAAAAGTCGAATATTTAGCGTGCAGACAAGTCTTATGCCTGAAAAATCTGACTGTTGCATTTATAGATTCCCTTAATAAATTTGGTGGCTAGTTACTCAATTATTTTTAGGTATTTAGGGTTTTATACCGCACAGGATACCAACTACTAAAGGTAGCATCTGGGTTTATTTCTCATATTATTTCCGCTCGAACGACCTGATCGAATAGGTTATTTAACCGGAAATGATATCGCAAGCAGAAGAGGGAAGTTTCGCACTTTTAATATTTTTAACTTGTGCTTTAGAGAATTACCGATCGCCGTTTTTTCTCTGAGTTTTTGGAGGTTTGACATAGCGCGCCCAAAAAGGTTCCTCCATATCTTTCATCGCTGCTAGTTGTTGGCGCTTCTCCTGTATGCGCTGGCGTTCTGAAAGGTCAGAAAATATGTTGATGCTGCCGATAGTCTCGCCGCCGACATCTCGCACAGGTGCGGCAAACAGCCAAACATCGATCGAGCTACCGTCTTTTTTCAACAAAGACACTTCCAAACCGTTTTGCGGTTTGCCATTGCACGCAGACTTCAGCAGCGCGTAAAAATCTTGCTTTTGGCCTTCAGGAATATTCGGTAAAGATTGCCCTAAAACCTCAGCCGAAGTCCAGCCAAAAAGTTGTTCGGCGGCGCGGTTCCAGACAAGGGTACGGCCGTTATTGTCGGTACAGTTAATCGCCAGCGGTGCCGATGCCATCTGCGCTATCATTACTTCGTTAACGAGTTGCAGTTTCAATTCTACTTGCTTGCGATCGGTAATTTCCTGACAAGCGCCCCACAAACGAACAACCCGTTCAGCAGTTTTGTCCCACACCACTTGCCAGCAGTCCCGCACCCAGCGCACCTCGCCTTTTCGATCGATAATGCGGTACTCGTTGACTCCCGTGCGGCTGAAAGTACAGCCTTCTAATTGTTTAATTAATATTTCCCTATCGTCGGGATGAACGAGTTCGGAGTTCCACCAACCAAAGGATTCTAATTCTTCAGGAACGCGACCCGCGCAGCGCTCAAAAGCTTCTGTAGCCCACTCGCAGGTAAACTTGCCGTCTGGCAGTGCCTTAAAAGAATAGGCAAAATCCGAAGTAATTTGCGACATAACTCTATAGTGCAGTTCCGACTCCCGGACTGCGATTTCTGCTTGCTTGCGTTCCCCTATTTCCCGGGAATTAATTATAATTCCCTGCACGCTAGAATCGTAAATCAAACTATTACCTATCGACTCCATGTAGAGCCAATAACCGTCAGCGTGGCGTATCCGATATTCGATCGATCCAGCAATTCCGGGAGCTTCTAACAACTTCCCAAAATACGCCTGCCAAGCCAGCAAATCGTCTGGATGGATTAACTCGCCGTGAAACTTGCCAATTCTTTCTTCTGGATTGTAACCCAAAACCTGCTGTAGGACTCCGCTGTGGTATCGGACTAGCCCGTCGGCGCCGACAATGCTAATTATATCTGGAGAATTTCGCAGCAGAGCTTGTATTTTGGCTTCGCTTTTAATTAATCCTTGATTGTCCCTGCGGTGCTGGCTAATTTCTTTGTCAAACTGCTCCTTTAGCTGTCTGATTTGCGATGCTTGCTGCGCGACAGTTCGTTCTAAGAGGCTATTTAATTTTTCGAGTTCAACCAGCTTTTCAGCGTTATTTTCCGCGCTTTCAAACTGGCGGCTGGCTGCCATTTCTTGCAAAAAATATGATAAATCATCCAGAATTTTTGTGACAATTTCTTGTTGCTGCGGTGAAAATTTGCTAGCTTGTTCCTGCAAAATTTCTAAGTGTTGGTAGACTGTTTCTAGCATTTTATTAATGAGGGAATCTAATAGTTGCCAAAGGTGCAACGCTAAAAAGCGGACACAAGTTTTTTCAAAATAACCTATAACTAAGAGTGGTGTCTGGCGCTCGAACGCGATCTCAACAATTAGCTATTTGGTGACTTTATTTTCACATTATACCAACCCATACAGAAGGTAAATTCTTGTGCCGATCGAACTAAGCTGTTGTGCATTTAAATTGTATATTTCGAGTCCCGATCGAACAATCGTCAAATCCTCTCCCCCGATCCCCATCGGACCCTCTCCCTCTCTAATACCATAGGCAATCTAGATGCAACACAGCTTACCAGCCCAGCAGCACCCGCCCCCAAGTGCTCGCGCGAGTACGGGCAACTCCCCTATCCGGTGAATGCGGGGCTTGGAGCGGTTAAGCTAAACTAGAGGGGTGTCAAGAGAAAGAGGGATTTATGACAGAGCCAGCCAACGCTCGCGATTTGTTTCGCGCTGCTTACGAACACCGCTACACTTGGGATGCCAATTTTCCCGGTTACAGTGCCGATATTGAACTCAAACAGGGCGACGAAGTATATACGGGTCATGTTTGGATCAAACCCGATATGAGCGTGGAAGTCAGCGGCATTGAAGACGAGGAAGTGCAGCAGAGCGTTTACACCCAAATGCGCGATATTGTCACCCACCGCAAACGCTCGACATTTGAAAAATCTCACGGGAAAAATAGCTTCACCCTCGGCGAGAAGGACAGCACCGGCGCTGTGGACATCTTGGTTGCCGGCGACTCAATGGGGTCTAATTATAAAATCCGAGGTCTGTCAATTTGTCAAGTCAGCCGGGTGATGGGTCGTATGGCCTTTGTAATTGACACCCACAAAAGCTTAGAGACTCCCGAGGGTTCTTTGGCCAGCCACTACGACGCCGTTTTCCGCAACCCCCAAACAAACGAAATCATCAGAGAACTCGAATTTGAAGACACCTTTGACAAAATAGGCGACTATTATGTCATGACCAAGCAAGTAGTGCGATCGAAAGAAAAAGGTCAATTGACAACAACCGAGTTCAACTACTCCAACGTCAAACTGCTAGAACCAGCAGTAGTGTAGCGCTAACCAAAAAACCTGTTTTATTTGAGAAAGCGGGTTTTGCTATTAGCGCAGGCAACCAAACCAAACTTTATTTGCTAGCAAGTAACGCTAGCATTAAACAAAGACAATTGTACTAAATAACGTACCAGGTGAAATATGACGACACTAGCACTAACCAGAGATAACGTCGAAACAGTTCTCGATGAAATGCGCCCCTACCTGATATCCGACGGCGGCAACGTCGAACTCGTAGAAATCGACGGCCCAGTAGTACACCTGAGACTGCAAGGAGCTTGCGGCTCTTGCCCCAGTTCCACAATGACTCTGAGAATGGGCATTGAACGCCGCCTGCGCGAGGCCATCCCAGAAATCTCCGAAGTTGAACAGGTAATGTAATTAGTCAGTTGGTAATTGGCAGTTGGCAGTTGACAGTTGACGGTTGACGGTTGACGGTTGACTGTTACCAATTACCAAATTTAATTACTAATTACCAAATTCAATTAGCAATTAGCAATTACCAATTAGCAATTACCAATTAGCAATTACTAAATTCAATGTCTCACCCCCTGTATGTAGCCTTCATTTGGCACCAACATCAACCGCTGTACAAATCCCGAGTATCAGCTAACTCCACAGAAGCTCAATACCGACTGCCTTGGGTGCGCTTGCACGGAGTCAAAGACTACTTGGATTTAGTGCTAATTCTGGAAAAATATCCCAAACTGCATCAAACCGTAAACCTGGTTCCATCCTTGATTTTGCAGATAGAAGACTGCATCGCAGACAGAGCATTAGACCCTTACTTGGCGGTGACATTAAAGCCAGCAGAAACTTTAAATCTCCAAGAACAAGAGTTTATTTTAGAACACTTCTTTGACGCCAATTACCACACTCTGATTCAGCCACACCCCCGCTACGATCGACTCTACACTCAGCGGCAGGAAAAAGGCATTCAGTGGTGTTTGGCAAACTGGAAATTGCAGGATTTTAGCGACTTGCTGGCCTGGCACAATTTAGCTTGGATTGACCCGATGTTTTGGGACGACCCCGAGATTGCAGGGTGGCTCAAACAAGGACAAAATTTTAGTTTGGCAGACAGAAAAAACATCTATTCAAAACAAAAAGAAATCCTCGCTCGCATCATTCCCCAGCACCGCAAAATGCAAGCTGAAGGACAGTTGGAAGTCTCGACAACCCCCTACACGCACCCGATTTTACCGCTGCTTGCCGACACCAACGGCGGCCGCATAGCCATTCCCAACATGACGCTGCCACAACACAGGTTTCAGTGGGAAGAAGATATTCCCCGACACCTGAGAAAAGCCTGGGAAATGTATGAAGACCGGTTTGAGTGCCAACCGCGCGGTTTGTGGCCGTCGGAACAAGCAGTCAGCCCGGAAATTTTGCCGTATATTGCCAAACAAGGCTTTAAATGGATAGTCTCGGACGAAGCAGTATTGGGGTGTACAATTAAACACTTTTTTAACCGCGACGGGGCGGGCAATGTCTGCGAACCCGAATTGTTATATCGCCCTTACCGTTTAGAAACTCCTGACGGCGATTTAGCCATAGTATTTAGAGACCACAGATTGTCTGATTTGATCGGGTTTACCTACAGTTCGATGGAACCGAAAAAAGCAGCGTCAGATTTGGTGGGACACTTAGAGGCGATCGGCAGAACTCTCAAACACCGACAGTCAGGCGGCCAAACAGCTTTAGAAAATCCCTGGTTAGTGACGATCGCCCTAGACGGCGAAAATTGCTGGGAATTCTATCCCGAAGACGGCAAACCGTTCTTAGAATCCCTCTATCAAACTCTCAGCGACAATCCAGATATCAAATTAGTCACAGTCTCGGAATTTCTCGACCAATTCCCAGCCACCGAAACAATTCCCGCCGCCCAACTGCACACAGGTTCCTGGGTGGACGGTTCCCTCACAACTTGGATCGGCGATCCCGCGAAAAATCGCGCTTGGGACATATTAGGGCCCGCCAGACAAATGCTGGCAAACCATCCAGAGGCCACAGAAGAAAGCAACCCAGAAGCTTGGGAAGCGCTTTATGCGGCCGAAGGTTCCGACTGGTTCTGGTGGTTTGGCGAGGGCCACACGTCGAACCAAGATGCCATGTTCGACCAGCTATTCCGCGAACACGTAGCGGCGATTTACGAAGCTCTCGGCGAGCCCGTACCTTCGGAAGTGCGGCGGCAAGTAGAGGCGCACCAAGTTCAAGGCGACCACCTGCCGATGAGCTTTATTCACCCGGTAATTGACGGTATCGGCAACGAACAGGATTGGGACAAAGCCGGTCGGATTGAAGTTGGGGGAGCAAGGGGTACGATGCACCGGAGTTCGGCAATTCAGCGGCTTTGGTACGGGGTTGACCACTTGAATTTTTACATTCGCGCCGACTTTAAGGCAGGGGTACGGCCGGGAATTGATTGCCCTCCAGAGTTAAATTTGTTCTGGTTTTATCCCGATCGCACGATGCAAAACAGTCTGATTCCGCTGTCGGGTTTGCCCGACGAAGCACCGCTAAACTACCGATTCCACCATCAGTTAGAGATTAATTTGCTGACGAAATCGATTGCGTTTCACGAAGCAGGAGAGGGCGATGAGTGGCAGCCCCGCCTCAGCCGAGCCCAAGTGGGATTAGATAAATGTTTGGAGGTAGCAGTGCCCTGGGCGGATTTGCAGATTATGCCCGACTGGCAGGTGAGGCTGATTGCAGTTTTATCGGAAGGGGAGCGTTACTCTACCTGTATGCCGGAAGAGGCTTTGATTGCGATCGGAATGCCGTAAAAAGTCATCAGTCATCAGTCATCAGTCATTAGTCATCAGTCATTAGTCATCAGTCATTAGTCATCAGTCATTAGTCATTAGTCATCAGTCATCAGTCATCAGTCATTAGTCATTAGTCATTAGTCATCAGTCATTAGTCATCAGTCATTAGTCATCAGTCATTAGTCTGTAGGGGCGGGTTTCACGAGCAAAATAGAACGGCAAACCCAATTACATATAAACCCGCCCCCGCCAACTGAATTAGTCATCAGTCATCAGTCATCAGTCATCAGTCATTAGTCATTAATCAAAGGAACAAACACTTAAATAATTATCAATTTTTATTGAATTGGGGCTTCTACTCTGGCTGTCTAATGCCTTCATCATTTCGATCGCATCCGGTCGATCGAGCGCTATAAAATTTGTTTGTATTGAGGGCTTCATTCCTCAGAAAAAAGAGGACTTAACTCCTGACTCCCAAACATATAATGGTTAATTTACCGGACATTATATCATTAGTCATGGGGAAATTAACAAGCTAATGAGCCGCATTTTACTCTTGGTCGATCGCCACCAACAACCTAATTTGCCGATCGCCCACCTCAACACCGAGCATGAGGTGATCGTAGTCGATCGCGCTTTAGATCCCAACTCGGAATTTCCCTTTCCCCAAATCGCTTTTGACTTGTGCATTCTCGACGAGGCAAATTTCGATCGCATCGGGCCGCTGGTAGAATCATTAAAAGCTGCCGCCGAGCCGATATTTTTACCGTTTTTGCTTTTTAGTAAATCCCAAACGCCTGCTCTTTCTGAGTCGCCATTTTCGCAGCCGGCAAAACAACTCGATCGCAGAATAGACGATTTGATAGTAAGTCCCGCCGAACCCGCCCAATTGCACTTGCGGGTAGAGAATTTGTTGGCCCGCAGGGGGCTGTCGCTAGAACTCCACAGACTTCAGAAAGTAATTAAAGAAAGGACTTTTACAGAAAGTTTGTTAATCGACTCGCTGCAAACGGCAAACGAAAACCTGCAACGGGAAACCGCCAAGCGGGCGGAGGTAGAAGCTGTACCGCCAGAAAACTCCTATCTCGACTCGCTGATGAATGCCATGCCAGATATTGTCTGCTTCAAAGATGACGAGGGCAGGTGGCTGGAGGCAAATAAAGCGATATTGGAAGTGTTCGAGCTAGAAAAAATAGACTACCACGGCCTGACAGATTCTGAGCTAGGAGAACTCAGCAGTTTTTACCGCGAGGCGCTACAGGCGTGCGAGGTCAGCGATCGAGAAGCGTGGGAAAAAGGTACGCTTTCTAGGGGGGAAGAAGTGATTCCCCGATCGGACGGTACTGTGAAAATCTACGACGTGATTAAAGTACCCGTATTTCACCCCGACGGCAGACGCAAAAGTATCGTGATTTTGGGTCGCGACATCACGGAATACAAGCAAACTAGAGACGAACTCGTCCGCTTGGCGTCGATTGTCGAGTCTTCCGACGACGGCATCGTCAGCAAAACCCTCGCCGGGACGATTCAGAGCTGGAACGCAGGAGCCGAGAAGATTTACGGCTACTGCGCGGCAGAAATCAAGGGACTGTCGATCGAGATTTTAGCCATACCCGAACGCCCCAAGGAAATGCCCCAAATTCTGGAAAATATTAGGGCTGGAGCCAGCATCGACCATTACGAAACCGTGCACTTGCGGAAAGACGGCAAACAGATAGATGTGTCCCTGACGATTTCTCCGATTAAAGACGCCACAGGAGCGTTAACGGGCGTTTCCACAATCGCTCGCGATATCAGCGACAGCAAGCGAGTCGAAAAAGCCTTTGAACAACTCCGCCACCAAACAGAAATGATTTTGTTCTCGGCAGGAGAAGGAATTTGCGGGTTGAACAGACATGGAAAAGTAACTTTTGTCAATCCCGCGGCGGTGAGAATGGCAGGCTGCGAATCGAAGCAATTGATCGATCGACCACTCTATGAAAGTTTATACCGTTCACAGGAAGAATGCTCGATGGCGATCGAGCAAATTTTACCTGCAACAGACATCTATTCAGGCTCTGAACTTGCCCCAGACGGCGCGGCCTCGTCGGCGGGCAAACTGCGGCGGTTGGGGGTAAGTTCTCAAATTTTAGCCACCTTGGAAGACGGAGAGGCGCGGCGCGTCACCGATGAGGTTTTTTGGCGGCGAGACGGCAGCAGTTTTCCGGTTGAGTACGTTGTCGCTCCGATGCGAGAACAAGGCGAAATTATTGGAGCTGTGGTGACTTTTAAAGATATCACCGATCGGCTTGCCGTCGAGCGGATGAAAGATGAATTCATCTCTGTTGTCAGCCACGAACTGCGGACGCCCATGACCTCAATTCACGGCGCCCTCGGCCTCCTCAACAGCGGCCTCCTTGACGCTCAGCCGCACAAAGGCAAGCGGATGCTGGAGATTGCTGTCGCTAACACTGACCGCTTGGTGCGCTTGATCAACGACATCCTGGATTTAGAGCGGATGGAGTCGAGTTACAGCACTGCAATCAAACAAACTTGCAATGTCGCTGAACTGATGTTGCAGGCGGCTGACGAGATGCAGGGAATGGCTCAGCAGGCGGGAGTTACTCTCTCGGTGAGGCCTGTGGGGGCGCAATTGCGGGCTGTTCCCGATCGGCTAATTCAGACTTTGACAAATTTGCTCAGCAATGCTATAAAATTTTCGCCTTCGGGTGCTACGGTTTGGCTGAGCGGGGAGTTGACCCACAATCGGGATTTGGCAGAAAAGGCAGGGTACAAGTCTGTGTCGTCGTCTTTGTTGTCTCCTGAGTCTGCCACCGCCAATCCGCACTTACCGCCAGTGAGCTCGTCCATCCTGATTGCTGTTAAAGACCAAGGACGGGGCATTCCGGCAGATAAGCTGGAGATAATCTTTGAACGCTTTCAACAAGTTGATGCTTCAGATTCTCGCCAGAAGGGAGGTACTGGTTTGGGGCTGGCTATTTGTCGCAGTATCGTGCAGCAGCATGGGGGTCGGATTTGGGTGGAGAGCGTTTTGGGGGAGGGCAGCACTTTTTTCTTAAGTCTGCCGGTTCTTAGGGAGGGGCTTGTGTAGCTTCTGCCATAGAGTTTTGAAAATTTACTTTAAGTCGGATCTGGTAAAATAGTTGGCTTTACAAAATATTCACATTTGGGCTCTAGCCTGAGAATAAGTTTTCAGTGTTAAAAAAGATGTTAATTTTGACTACCAAGCGCATCTTGGTTATTGACGATGCGGAAGATATTCGGGAAGTGGCTCAAGTCAGTCTTGAGGTGGTGGGGGGCTGGGAAGTCCTGACGGCGTGTTCTGGCCGCGAGGGTGTGGCTAAGGCTGTTGCCGAACAGCCTGATGCTATTCTGTTGGACGTGATGATGCCTGACCAAGATGGGCCTACTACTTTTCTACAGTTACAAGCTAATAATGCTACGCAGCACATTCCGGTGATTTTATTGACGGCTAAGGCTCTGGCTGGGGACAGGCGGATGTTCGCGGATTTGGGGGTTGTGAGAGTGATTGCTAAGCCTTTTGAACCGATGTTTTTGGCGGCTCAGGTCGCTGAAGCTTTGGGCTGGGAGCAAGAATAGGTCGATCGCGCATTTATAGCAGAAGGAATCAGGAATCAGCAGTAACAGCAATGGTGGCAGCAATTAATACCAATTTTAAAAAAGAATGCAACAGTATTCTTGTTCCCCCCCTTAGCAAGGGGGGGCTAGGGGGGGTCGAAGAGTGTTGCACGATTTTAGATAAATGGTATAAGAATGTCCTAACAGTCGGGCGCGGTTGCTAAAATTATGCATAAAAAAAAACAAATTATTCCTGCTGGTTTCTCGGACAAATATAAGCTGGTAGGAGTATTTTACTTTTTGTGACAAGTTGCCGGTCTTCATAAGTTCTTCAGGTTTGAGTTTTAAGTTTAAGCACATGGTCAGGGATCGATCCTGACTGTTGGCAGATACATTGGGAGAAGACGACTATGCCCTCAGCTTACATTTTGCTACTAATAGTTTCTCTGGCAGCAGTCTGGGTTTACTGGCAAACCTCTCAAGATATTTTTGTTCTTGTGGTTTTGGTCGGACTGGGTTGTTTTATTTGGGGTTTCTCTTGGGCTCCTTGGAGCGTTCAGCTTCTGATTGTGGTGTTGCTGTTGGGCTACCAAAAGTGCTACTTGGGAGACGCTCAAAGTTTTGAGTGAAAAAAATTTTTTATTGTTGTGTCTGAAGTTAAGATCCGCCGGCATTTGTCAATCTCTGTAATGAATTCATTATCGCTCCATATCTTCAAGAAGGTTTAAAATATCATGAATAGTTGCCCTTGTTGCTCCTCTAAATTGCTCCGCCACGCTCGCCACAATCGCGTTTATTGGTTTTGCTCGCACTGCTGGCAGGAAATGCCGGATCTGTCGGAGATGATTTTAGGTAACGGCCAGCGGACTCACAAACGGGAAGGTTTGGTGAAGCTTCCGGCTTTGACTCCTAAATTAAGGATTTTTGATTCGGTAGGAATTGCTTAGTTGACAGGAGTTAGTCTCGCGATAAATATTGAGACGGAAAAGATTTTTGATTGTGCCATCGGTCGGATTTTTTGAGAGAAAATGCAAAAGTCCCCTCAATGTGATGAAGGGGACTTATTAGCGGGGGGCGATCGCACTTGTGATGGGGTCGATCGCCCGCCTGAATTTCAGTGATTGTATGCAGAAGAGCTGATTACATCAAACCGATTTGAGAGAGAATGCCTTGACCGGTGAGGTATTCGGTAGCTAAGCCGATAACGAAGCCCAGCATTGCCAAACGACCGTTCCAGGTTTCAGCGAACTCAGTGAAGCCCAACTTTGCGTCTTTGTTTTCCATGACCAGAAACCTCGTTTAATTTCAACCTTATGTAACTAAACTTAACACAGCAGTACAAAGTTTGCAACATATTTTTACATTTGGTTTTTAAATGCCGGAGATCAGCGGGATGGGCTTGGGGGGAGGGGCGATCGGGCGATCGCACTTGTAAGGCGAGAAACCGGGTTTCTTCCGATATTTTCCGTGACTCGTTGCCAAATCTCGTAGAAACCCGGTTTCTGAGGTCAGGGCGCGTGGGTCGAAGGATGTCAGAAAAATAATTTTTAGTTAATATAAAATAGCAAAAATCTAGTGACACTCTGCCTGGGGTGCCCCGGAACAGCAAACCCTAATTGTTTCGCACACAGCATAATTCCGGGGCATCATGCAATCTGAATCTATTAGATGCGAAGGTATTTCACAAAAATACTCATCACCTCACCACTTTTAGCAGTTGGTAGCAGGGGACTCCAGACACCAACCTCAGCGTACCCGCGCGCGTGGAGTACGTGAATTGTGCTCCTGACAGCTTGGGGAGAACCTATCAGCAGATGTTTGAGGGGTTCTTTCTCAGGATTTGCTGCGTCGGGAGTTAGCAGGGACGAGGGAAGTTGAATGGCGTCGCTGCTGGAATTGGATAAAAAACTCTGTGTCACAGTGATTAAAGGCTTTTCCTAGTTGAGTGCTACATCCAAAAAATACAACACCCAGCCCGCTTGACACCACAAATTCAGTGTAAATATTCCCCTATTTTTTTAGATTTATTTTTGATTCGCTCCAGTACCTCTTCTAGAAAATCTTCGTTTTTGCCAGCAACCTCGATCATCTCTCGCAGCGTGTCAGCGTATGACAAGGTACGCTTGTGGTGGTCTGGCATTTTTTCAAAACCCGGCCCCCACCGCTTGACGGCATCAATATTAACGCCTAAAACCTTTACCAGAAGCAGGTTGCAACGCGCTTTGTAGCCTCTGGCTTTTTCTTCTTCTTGTGTGGCGTGGAACCACCGACGGCAAAAATCACAAGCTTCCATTGACTCACTCAGCCAGCTAAACCATTTGTCGCGTCGCGACGTTCTGCAAGTTCGCAACATAGGGTAAAAATTACACTGTTTTAGGATTATGGTATCATCCCATTTGGTGTAAAATTTCCCCTAATAGACTATAGCTGACAATTGAGACTTACCCACAAGTAGCCAGAAACCGGGTTTTTTTGCGAAAATACTTCGCTGCATCCCGCAGATTCGATAAAAAACCCGGTTTCTTTTGTCGGATCGCATAAGTCCCGTTCATAAAATCAAGCTCAAAAAATAAATCAGATTACCGATTGACATTTTAGAATTAATGTGCCAGTATCAAAACAATACAGCTCAGATAGACACCCGCATTCAAAAGCAAAAAGTGTCGGTTAAGTCGTCTCAGCGGTAGGATATGCAAATTGCGAATAGGCGTCCTAAAGACCAGTTGATATAGACATTAAAGTTAATTTCGTTTCAACTGGAATCAATAGGTATCTCTAGGAACTATGTTTTTGTCTTGACACGGCAAGAGTTTCAGGTTTTTATTTGGAGAGTTGTAATAAGTCACTTGGCGCGACATTAACTTTAATGTCTATATCAACTGGTCTTTACGACGCCTATTCGCAATTTGCACATCCTATCGCTGAGACGCTAACCAAGCAAGTACACACTAAATTAATAGTGTGTTAGTCAAGAGTTTTGTTAAATGGAAAACCTCATTTTTGAGAGAAGCCACAGACAATTTTTCCTTGACTAGATGCGTAATTTATCTATGCTGTCCTGCAAACATTAGTTTTAGGACACATAAATATGACGGACAATCATTTAGTAATTGGCAAACAAATCAGCCAGCAACAGTCTTTAGTTTCAATTTATTGGGATTATCAGAACATCCCAGATGTAAAGCAAGCCAAAAACTTATTGCTTTTTGCGGCTTCATTAGGATATGTAGTTACCAGAAAGGTTTACGACAAGAATTGGCAGCAGAGAAATAAGATTTCTCAAAAAAGAACATTCGTTAATCTTGGATATGATTGTGTTCCTGTAGTCCAGAAAATCCATGATGCTGTTGACTTCTGTTTGTTTTATGACTGTTCTGATGAAGCAGCAATTAGTCTATATCCACACACATTTATTATTGTGTCTGGAGACGGCAATGGCGAAATCTTGATTCCTAAGCTGCAAAACAAGGGTAAAAAGGTGATAATCTTCGCTCGACCAGGTAATGAAAATAAAAATCTGGAAAGGCTCGCAAATGAATTCTACTTTCTGGATGAATTACCGAACTTGCTTGAAAGCTACAAAGTAGCAGCATAAATATTCCTGAAATTCACCCCCGCCGCAGATAGCAAAAATCCAGTTTATTTGATAAACTAGATTCTCCCAACCTACCGCTATCTGCGGCTCTTTCATGTCCGCATAACACCAAAATCCAAAAACAATAACCATTACCAACTCCCATGCAATTAACTAACCCAACAAAAGAAATACAAATGACCCTTCCCGAATTCAAAAATGAAAAACTGCTGCGCCAAGCGCTCACTCACCGTTCCTACGTCAACGAAAACCCCACATTCCGCGAAGAAGACAACGAACGCTTAGAATTTCTCGGCGATGCTTTGCTGACTTTTCTCAGCGGCGAATATCTATATCAGCGTCATCCAGAAATGGGAGAAGACCAACTGACTCGCCGGCGTTCTGCATTAGTAGATGAAAAACAATTAGCCAGATTTGCTACTGAAATCAATTTAGACTTAAAAATGCGGCTCGGAAAAGGAGCTTATCGAGAAGGGGGGATTACCAACCCAAATTTGCTCAGCAGCACTTTTGAAGCATTTATTGGCGCTTACTATCTGGACACGCAAGATATGGACAAAGTTCGCAACTTTGTGCGACAAATGTTTGATTCTGTTCCCGAAAATGTTGTGGAAACTCGATCGACTGTAGACTCGAAAAATCGCTTTCAGGAATGGGTACAATCCAACGGTGACACGACTCCGCCCAAATACGTGACTGTCCAAGCAGGAGGAACGCCTCACAAGCCGGAATTTCTCGCTAAAGTTTATGTCGGAGAGAAACTCTATGGAGAAGGTAAAGGCAAAAGCAAAAAAGATGCTGAGAAAAATGCGGCTGAAGATGCGCTAGCAAAGCTGAAAAAACGCGGACTGATCTAAACTTCAAAACATCGGTAAAAACTACTAGCTTTTTTGTGCTATACGGGTGTTGGCTAAGCCATTGAAGACGATCGCCCGAATTGATTGCCAGAACACACAATGGGCTATAATCAGAACTTGCGTAAGTGTTACCGCCGTCGATCGAGGGTTGCAATGGCAGAAATTCGTTGACGAGTGCCCGATTGTCGATCGTAATTTTGGGAAATATCAGAGCAATTCATGTCTACTCACAACCCGACTACCCTAACTGTTGAAGAAGCACAGCAAATCCTCAAAGATTTCACTTGTCTGGATATGCAATCTCTAGCATCGCCGCAGGAAAAACAGGCGCTGCGTCAAGCGATTTTGCTGGTAGCAAGTTTGTCGGATTATCAAATGTTGGGAGTGTGCGCTGCTTCGACGGATGAGGGGTTTTTAGCTTTAGAAGCTTATTTGAAAGCTTTGGGATATCAAGCTGTTTTAGATCCCAATGCTGTCTCGACCTTTGCTGGTTCGGTTTATATTAAGTTCAATACTTTGAAGGGTTCGTATTATGTTGACGGCTATCCCGGAACTTACCGGGGCGTTTTGGTGTCGTGCCAATCTTCCTCAGAAAGTGGAGTGAGTGGCACTTACGGTCATTTACCTCTCGATTTATTTATTGATTAATTTGTCAGTAGTCAGTAGTCAGTAGTCAGTAGTCAGTAGTCAGTCGATCAATTAAATTGAATCAAAAACTGCCTTACTAAGCTGTAGGGTGCGTCAGCCGATCGCCCCTCGATGCAGTTGAATCAAACACCGACTGACGCACCTTACTAAAATTAACCCTTGCCAACGCTCAATTCTGCCTCTTGTTCCGGTGCGGTTTCTTCGGGTGGCAGTCCCAAAATATCGCTGTACAAGTTGACGTATTTCCGGGCAGAAATATCCCAGCCAAAATCTTCTCTCATGCCGCGCTGTTGCAGTTCTTTCCACTTATCTTTGTAGCGGAAACTTTCCCAAGTTCGGATCATGCAGGTGAACAAGTCGAGGGGTTCGTAGCGATCGAAACAGTAACCTGTACCAGTGTTATTGATCGGATCGTTGTGGGAAACGGTATCGACTAAACCGCCGGTGCGGCGAACCATTGGCACGCACCCGTAGCGGAGGGCGAGCATTTGGCTGATGCCGCAGGGTTCAAAGCGACTCGGCATCAGGAAGGTGTCGCAGCCTGCGTAAACGCGACGGGAGAGGGCTTCGTTGTAGAGTAATTGGGTGGACATCCGACCGGGATAGCGGGCTGTCATTTGCCACAGTTGGGTTTCGTAGTAGCGATCGCCCGTTCCGAGTACAATAAATTGAGCGTCGGTATAGGCCATGAACAGATCGAGCATTTGAATTATTAAATCCAATCCCTTCTGTTCTACCAGCCGCGTTACCATGCCGATTAAAAAGGCACCTTTATTCACTTCCAAACCGACTTCTTCTTGCAGGGCAATTTTATTAGCTGGGCGCTTTTCAATAGTATCAACACTGAATTGTTGATGGAGGTACTTGTCAGTTTCTGGGTTGTAAGATTCTGTATCAATTCCGTTCAAAATGCCCGATACTTTGCCGCCGAGGAAAGATAGCAAACCTTCCAAAGTTTCCCCGTAAGCTGGGGTTTTGATTTGCTCGGCGTAAGTGGGTGAAACTGTATTTACTCGATCGGCAAACTGTACTGCGGCCGCCATTGTATTGTGACCTTGCATATACCAAGGACACCAAGTCATCTGCTCCAAACGCCAGCGCCACGGCCCTTGATAAGCTAAATTGTGAATAGTAAAAACCGTGCTGATATCAGGATCTTGGCTCATCCAAACAGGTATCATTCCCGTATGCCAGTCGTGACAGTGGATAATTTGGGGCTTCCAATGATTCCAGGCAAATTCAGCCGCAGCATTGGCAAAGAAAGTGAACCTCCAATCTTCATCTAAACCGCCGTAAACGCGGCGGGGCAAGAAAGATGGATGTTGCATTAAGTATAAAGGTACATCGGTTCCCGGCAAAACAGTTTCAAACACCGAGAAGCTTTGGAACATGGCAGCCCCATCCCAAACAGGTTTTTTGGGAACGTCCATTTTGTCGGGGACGAAACCGTAGTAGGGCATGAAGATGCGGACATCGTGTCCCATGCGCCGCAGAAATTTAGGCAAAGCGCCGACGACATCGCCCATACCGCCCACTTTGGCGAGGGGTGCTGCTTCGGCGGATACAAATAAAATGCGCATTATTTTTTTGTGTTCCTTAAGGTAGTTAGTCTAGATTAAGTTTAAATGGCGATCGACACAATGTTAACGCGGTGTGCAAAAACCATAGACCTCTTGCAAAAATAACTAGGACGGGCTCTCCGGCCCATCCCACAAGAAAAAAAAATTTGGAATGGGCGGGATACCCCGTCCGAAAATTGGTAGTAATAAATATGTAGTGAAATTTAATTACAGTAATTGAATACATAGGATATGTTTATATCTTACAAAATCAATTTTTGTGATTTTAATATTTATTTACGCGCTGAAATCTAGGTTGAGTATAACTTATGATATCACAAGTTATACTCTTGCTGGAATTCTTGATATCTGCCAACATTAGTTTAGTCATAAAATATGCTATCCTTACGACCAAATTGCCACGATTGCGGTTCAAATCACACAGTTGAAAATGGTAGAATTCAGGCGTTGCTTAATCAGGGCATGAAAAAAATAAGTTGAAAATCCCGAAGCTTTGTAGATACTGGTTTCTAGGATTTGCATATTTAGTCTTTCATACGGTAAATCAGCAACGCCGATGTTTTGCAGCAGCAGTACGATCGCACTTCCGAACTAGAAAAACAAGTCATGTCATTGTTAGCGACAGAAAACCAGCCAGTCAACGTCGCCAAATTGCTACAAAACGGACAAATATCATCGTCAGATTTGCTAAACGCATTGCAATCTCTATCGCGGCGCTGCTTGATAGAAAAAGAAGCAAGTCTTTACACTTTGTCACCTGTACTGAAGCAATAAGCTGTTCGACATTTAAACCGCTAACGAGGCCTGTAGGGTGCGTCAGCTAGAACACTTACTAAGCAAGGGAAACAAGATAGGGCTGACGCACCCTACAATACTATTTTAAATGCGTAACAGCTTATATCAAAGGGTTGTAACGGAGATGTTGCACCAATATCAATAAGGGCTTTTTCGTGGGTGGGGGCGGGTTTACGAGATTGTGGGTTTTAGGCAATTTTTGTTGGTGAACCCGCCCCTACAAATTTTTGACAGAGGGTAAGATTTCAGTTATACCCAATCCCGGCTTAAATACCTCCTTTATTTCTTAGTCTGCGGAGGCAGACTTTGTTTGACAAGAAGCGGTTTCAACCGCCCCATCATAAAGGGTGGTGACTGTGCTATCATTGAATACAAAACTTATTGAGTCGAGTTATATGACCACAATAACTACAGTCACAACAGCCTCAAAACTCGCTGATTACTACATCTGGTTTGCGAATGATGTAGGCTCCTATCTCAGCAACCACAAGCTACAAAAACTCTTGTACTACGCCCAAGCATGGTATTTAGCCTTTGAAGATACACCGCTTTTTGATGAAGATTTTGAAGCTTGGGTGCACGGGCCGACTATCCCGGCTTTATTT
The DNA here is from genome assembly GCF_036702825.1 of Microcoleus sp. A003_D6. Lineage (NCBI taxonomy): Bacteria > Bacillati > Cyanobacteriota > Cyanophyceae > Oscillatoriales > Microcoleaceae > Microcoleus > Microcoleus sp. A003_D6. Next base: position 49,851 of record NZ_JAUBWA010000003.1, read on the forward strand.
TATGAATACAAAGAACAATTTGACTGGAAGCCAATTCTCAAAGAAGTCGAAAAACCAGAGTTTCCCGAAGAAGTACAAGAGTTTTTAGACGAGTTAGCTGACGATTATTTCTTCCTGGACGCTTATGAGTTAGAATTGATGGTGCGACGCGAAGACCCTTGGATTAAAGCGAGAGGTGACTTGCCAAGAGATGAACCTTCTCATGCTATTATTACGAAGGAATTAATGCGAAAATTTTACAAAACCCGTGTCATCGAAGAAGCGTAAAAAAAGACAAGATACAGATATTCGTCGTCAGCCATCTTCAGCACCGAGAGAGGTTGTGAAAATAAAAATACCGGAAGGAATTAGTTTTTCTTTTAGGTATTATCAGGATGATCGAGATCAGTTTTCCATTGGCGGTAGAGATGCTAAGTATCTAGCATCTCTATTGAGAAGGCTGCGCGATTTGTCACAATTGAACGCTCAAGAAGTTATCAATAATCAGAGTAAAAGTCTGCGATGTCATGGTATAGTTTGGAAAAATACAACTGAGCCTAATGGCTTTGGGATTCCCAATGAAGCTGAGCTAGTAAATGTTCCCTACCAGTTTCAAATATCTGCTAATGAATACGGCAGGGTGCATGGCTTTTTTAGTGAAAATGTTTTTTATATTGTCTGGCTAGACCCCGACCACAATCTTTACAGTTGAAATTATAGCAGAAGGAAGAAGGAAGAAGGAAGAAGGAAGAAGGAGAATGCAATCCAAACAAATTATCTCGTGCTTAAAATTGGAGAATAATTGAAGAAGTTGGGAATCTCAAACAGTTTCGGGCTCACTCCCACTAAAGAAACCGGGTTTTTCATGGAATCTGTGGCTGCGACGAAATATTTTCGCAAAAAACCCGGTTTCTGGGCTCCCGTGCTAAGTCCTAATTTTAAGAAAATTTTGCATAGAGAGCTGATATAAAATTAAGGCTTAAAAAGCCTACTGCTAGTACGAGAATGATAAAGATTGCGATACTGAAAATAGACTTTAGCCGATCGCCAATTCCGGGTTTTTCTGAGTTCATCGGTCAATTTTTGCAGTAAATTTGAGAAGGTCAATTGAGAAAGAGTAAATTATACCAATGCGCGAACAAAAAGGCAACTCCCGACAAGCTCCAAACGACGATCGCCCTCAATAGGTCGCATTTTTTTAACTTTTAATCTAAAATCTAAAATCTAAAATAGTCTTAGGCATTGTTCGGTTAGCCCGGGCAGCTATTGTCGATCGCCCGAACCCGATCGCGCTAACTGCTGTAAAATAGAGGGCGCGTTGGGGCGAACCTTTTAACAGCCGGAATTAGGGGGCGCTCGCCGTCAGCTCTCAAATAGATAATAATCTGTCAGCCATCCTTAGCTTACTGACTAAGGTAAAAATAGAAGAGTTTCAGGAAATAATTTAAAACATATAACTGAAAAAAGGATAGAAATCGATGCTCCACCCAGTCTCGCAACCTTACCAACAACGAGAAAATACTATGACTCAAAGAGCCGTGCGGAAGCCAAAACCCTCTGTTGCCAACGACTTGAGACCAAGTTTTCCTCAAAGGCACTGGCTGGAAGTGGCAGAATACGCCTCTCTGGCGGCCTCTGGTTTGGGTTCCCTGGCGGTGGCTGTGTCGGGTCAAGCTTTTTACGGGGTGGCTCCCCTAACTTTGGCTTTGTCGCTGAATGTTGCTAACCGGTATCGGTTCGAGCAACAAGTGCGGGTGCATCAAAATTCGGAAATGGCCCAAGTCCAAAAGTCTGTAAATAAAGTCGAAAAAACGGCCGTGACGGTAATTGTTAAATTGCGCAAGCAGTTGTCAGCAGATATTGCAGCGCTGCGCCAGCAAATGGCTGCACTGCCTAGGGCTGAGGGCTTTGAAGAGTCGATCGATATTCAGCGGCAGTTGCTGAGTTTAGGAGATTCGGTAGCTTCTTTGCAAGAAATCGTGGCGTCTGCTGTGCTCGATGTCCGCCAGCAGGTGAGCGAACAACTGCAAGATTTTCGAGAAGGTCAACCGGCGAATCTCGAAGCTGTGGAACAGGCTATAGAGCAACTGCAAAGCGCGACGCAAGGCTTGGCAGAAACTTCTCTCACGCGAGACGACTGGGAAGCAGTAAATACTCGATTTTTGGAAATCCAGAAAGTCATGGCAAATCTGCAAAGCCAACTGCAAGCTCCCGCGCACCAATCGACTGCGGATTTGTCTCTAGTCCAAGCTCAAATCCACCGTTTGGAACACGAGCAGCAAGAAGTTGTCAAACCTCACCTCAAGCGCTTAATCTCGGTTGTCAAGGAGTTGCAGCACACACAAGACAGTTGACAGTTGGCAGTTGGCAGTTGGCAGTTGGCAGTTGATATTAGTAATTGGTGATTAGTAATTAGTCATCAGTCAGAAGGAAGATTTTCCCACTCTCCCCCTCTCCCACTCTCCCCCTCTCCCCCTCTCCCCCTCTCGGCTGGAGTCCAACTTTTTGGACAAATGTGTTACAAATTTAAAAGGTAATCTGTCTAATTCAACTGTTTTCAACCTGTTACAAGAAAATTAAATGACTGCAACCGTAACTACTGCTGATAACCCGTTACTAATCGGTCAAGGATTGCCGACCTTTGACGCGCTCGAACCACAACACGTAGTCCCCGCTGTTACCCAACTGCTGACCGAACTAGAAGCCTCGCTAGCTGACCTAGAATCGTCTGTAGAGCCGACTTGGAGCGGGTTAGTAGAACCGTTGCAGCGGCTCGGAGAGCGTTTAAATTGGAGCTGGAGCATTATCGGACATTTGATGGGGGTGAAAAATAGCCCGGAACTGCGATCGGCTCACGAAACAGTGCAGCCGGAAGTAGTAAAATTTTGGAGCAAGCTCAGTCAAAGCAAACCGCTTTATGAAGCTTTTAAAGCGCTGCGGGCTAGCCAAAATTGGGACAGCTTAGAGTCAGCTCAAAAGCGAATTGTCGAAGCCGCTCTCCGAGACGCCCAACTCTCCGGCGTCGGTTTAGAAGGCGAGCAAAAAGAGCGTTTTAATGCCATTCAATTAGAATTAGCCGAAATTACTACCCAATTTTCCAATCACGTCCTCGACGCTACCAAAGCATTCAGCATCACCCTCACAAACAAAGACGAAATTGACGGTTTGCCGCCGAGTTTGTTGAGTTTAGCAGCTCAAGCCGCTCGCAGCGCGGGCGAAGAAAATGCGGATGCCGAAAACGGCCCTTGGCGGATTACTTTAGACTTTCCGAGTTACGCCCCTTTCATGCAGCACAGCACCCGCCGCGAGTTGCGGGAAAAGTTGTACAAAGCTTTTATCAGCAGAGCTAGTAGCGGAGAATTGAATAACTGGCCTTTGACCGATCGCATTTTAGCTTTGCGCCAGGAAAAAGCTGCTTTGCTCGGGTTTAGCAGTTATGCCGAATTGAGCTTGGCGAGCAAAATGGCTCCCGACGTTGCAGCAGTGGAAGCTTTGTTAGAAGAATTGCGCTTAGCTAGTTACAGTGCAGCGGTCAAAGATTTAGAAGATTTGAAAGCTTTTGCTGCCGAAAAAGGCGCGCCGGAAGCTGGAGATTTGAAGCACTGGGATATCGGTTTTTGGTCGGAACGGCGCCGGGAAGAAAAGTTTGCTTTTAGTGCCGAAGAATTGCGCCCTTATTTTGCTTTGCCGCAGGTATTGGAGGGGTTATTTGGATTAGTAAAGCGGCTGTTCGGCGTGACAGTAACTGCGGCGGACGGTCAAACTCCTGTGTGGCACGAAGATGTGCGCTATTTCCAAATAGATGATGAAGCAGGAAATACGATCGCCAATTTCTATTTAGACCCCTACAGCCGCCCCGAGGAAAAGCGCGGCGGTGCTTGGATGAATGAGTGTGTAGTGCGCGCTAAATTTGTGGAAGCGGGAAAGACAACAACGCGGTTGCCGGTGGCTTATTTGGTGTGCAACCAAAGTCCTCCGGTTGACGACAAACCCAGTTTAATGACTTTCTTGGAAGTAGAAACTTTGTTTCACGAATTCGGTCACGGTTTGCAGCATATGCTGACAACGGTAGACTATCCTGGGGCTTCTGGCATCAATAATGTTGAGTGGGATGCAGTGGAATTGCCCAGTCAATTTATGGAGAATTGGTGTTATGACCGCGCGACTTTGTTCGGGATGGCTAAGCATTACCAAACTGGGGAAACTTTGCCGGAACACTATTACCAAAAACTGCTAGCAGCGCGCCACTACATGAGCGGTAGCGCCATGCTCAGGCAAGTACATCTTAGCAGTGTTGACATCGAATTGCACCACCGCTACCGATCGGGCGGCAGCGAAACTGTGGCCGATGTCCGCAACCGCATCGCTAAAACTACGACTGTTTTGCCTCCTCTGAAAGAAGACGCATTTTTGTGCGCTTTCGGGCACATTTTTGCGGGCGGCTATGCGGCAGGCTATTACAGTTATAAATGGGCGGAAGTGCTCAGCGCTGATGCTTTTGGGGCGTTTGAGGAGGCGGGTTTGGAAGATGAAAGTGCGATCGCATCTACAGGTAGGCGCTTCCGAGATACAGTCTTAGGATTGGGCGGCAGTTTGCACCCGATGGAAGTGTTTAAAACTTTCCGGGGACGCGAACCGAGCACTAAAGCTTTGTTGAGACACAGCGGTTTAGTTGCGGCTTAATTTAAGTGTGGAATAACTGGGGATTAATGCGGGTGAATTTATCTGCATTACTCCCGGTTTTTTCCTGAACAAGATTTACGCATATCCTGTATTTGTAGGGTGCGGCGTGCATGAATTATTACCGCTATCGAGCAGATTCCAGGTTCATGAAGCACATCCGCCTATCGTTCGATGCCCGTAGGGACACGGCGAAAGCCTTTGTCCCTACACTTCACAAACCTGGAATACGCTATAATTCATGCGTAAAACAACTTTTTGCGTAAGTATTATTGTTATAAAATTGATAATTGTAGCCTCACTTTTTTTAGTGGTATTAATAGGACTAAAATTTTCACTACAAACCCATTTTATTGTAGAACATCATGCAAGAAACATCTGTAGTTTGGCACATCATCCCAAATCTTTTTTAGGACTTACACAACGGTCACAAATAGGGGTTAAATTTTAGGTATGTGGTTGCGCTTTAGCGCTCTTACAAGAAACATCTGTAGTTTGGCACATCATCCCGAATCTTTTTTAGGACTTACGCAACTGTCACAAATAGGGGTTAATTTTTAGGTATGTAGTTGCGCTTTAGCGCTCTTAGCTTAGGAAAGAGCGCTGAAGCGCAACTACATACCTTTGTGCCACTTGGCCTTAGTCCTATTTTTGTGGAAAATCGGGGAGAAAGTGCGTTAGCGAAGCCCTCGAAGAGGATCGCCAGCAGCTTGTAGTTTAGGTTGAAGGCTCATCAAACTAGCATTTGCGAATATTTGCTGTCATTTATCACTGATTATACTTAACTTTCCCTACCCCGTAAATTAAGTTTATATTTTGCAACATTTACGGGCTTTTGTCTCGATACAGCTAATGCTTTTATTAGCAACTAAAAATCGAGGATTTTACCGAATCTTTAATATAGAGCGGCAACAGCGAGTTTTTTTTAAAGTTTTGATAAAGAGCGGGGTACTCCGCGTCAAAAAGACAAAAATTTTAGGTACAAACTAAAAAAGTTAGTTGAGATGAATTTTAGGATTGCCAGAAAAAATCTTTGTATATATGATAAAAAGTAAGGATTGATAGTTAGTCGTTCACCCATAGATTAAGATTTTCATGGATATTCAATTAATTAATATCGGTTTTGGTAACATTGTGTCTGCTAATCGAGTGATTGCTATTGTCAGTCCCGAATCAGCGCCAATTAAGCGGATTATTACTGATGCGCGGGAGCGGGGACAACTGGTTGACGCTACTTACGGCCGCCGCACGAGAGCGGTAATTATTACAGATTCGAGTCACGTCATCCTCTCGGCGATTCAGCCGGAAACCGTTGCTAATCGTTTTGTGGTGAGCAAAGACGGTCAAAGTCGGGATGATTGAGGTTTGTCAGTTGCAATTTGAGCGCTTACAGTTTAGAGTAAGCGAAAACTTGAATTGTTACACGTTTCTCTTCTAAAAATGAAATTCGGTAAATTAATTGTTCTGACGGGGCCTAGCGGTGTGGGGAAAGGCACCCTAGTACGATCGCTCCTCAATCGCCATCCCGAATTGTATCTTTCGGTATCGGTGACAACTCGTGAGCCCCGTGAGGGAGAAATTGAGGGAAAGCATTACTATTTTGTCAGCCGCAGCCGCTTTCAACAAATGGTTGAGGCTGGAGAATTGGCCGAATCGGCCGAGTTTGCCGGTAATTTTTACGGTACTCCTTATTTGGGTCTCAAACAAGGAATCGGTGAGGGAAAATCGGTAATCCTGGAACTTGAGCTGGAAGGGGCGAGACAAATTAGGAATAAGTTTCCAGAGGCGCTGCGAATTTTTATTTTACCTCCTTCTTGGGATGAGTTGGAACGGCGCTTGCGGAGTCGGGGTCAAGATTCCGAAAGTGCGATCGCCCGTCGGTTGCTGCGGGCTAAAGAGGAAATTGATGCTGCGGGAGAATTTGATTTTCAGGTTGTTAATGACGATTTGGAAGTTGCTTTGAAAAAGCTAGAATCAATACTTAATTTGCAGTAATTTTTAGGTGTGAATGAGTGAATTTTGAAGTTTTATTGATACTAATGCCCAACAGCACGACACGGAAGTCACGGATACACTGATAGTTGTTTTTTCTTCTCACTTCTGAATCACCATTGAGAATTCATCTGTGTATCCGTGTCAAAATCAGTGTGTTGCATTCCTTGTTCCTGCAATCTTACCCATTTCTCCGTCCTGGCTAAAATTTCGCTACTTTGTTTGATGGCAACACAAACTTTTAAATTCAATTCCAGAATATTCAGTGAAGGCGAATTTTTTCTCAAGGGTTCAATTTCGCGAGCAGAACAGCCCAGCATTTCCATATAAGCTAGCGTCCAGCCAATAGCTGCAATGTCCCCTACATTGCCTTCTCCGGCGCAAAGGTGACAGCTCGAGTCGCCCTCCGACCCACACTCAGGACAAACCCAATTGCCCAGGTGTGAATTGGGCTGATTTGTGCGGGATGCTGATGCAATTGTTAATGCTTTAATATGATTTTGAACTACTTGTTTAAAACCTCGGTTTGGGTTGCTGCGGTGGTCGAAATCACCGTGCGATCGCTCGATTGCTACTGCTTGCTGTTGTGGCGAAGCAACAGAGGCTGTTTGGTTCTGCCTGGTTACTCTAGATTCCCCTAGGTTCGCAGTTAGCTGAATACCATACTCCTTCGACTCCGCAGTCTGAGATTGGTTGAGTGCGCTGGAGGAATCGGGTTCGGAAGTTGTGAAGGATTGTTCTATGCCAACGGCAAAATCTTGCATTGAGAGGTGATGTTCGATCGCCAAAGACCAAGTTCTTTTATGTCGGAGGTCGCCATATTTTCTGGCTTCGGCCTCAGTAATGCCGATCGCCGCAGCCTCTTGGCGCAGCACATTCATCGAAGTCATTGTATCTGATATCATTAGTTTGTTTGCAGTTAGATCGGACGGCGGTTGAAACCGCTTCTACACAAACGAAGTCCGCCTCCGCGGACTGAAGAAAATAAGGTAATTTCAACCAATCGGTCTTTAACCCGCGGAGGCGGGTTTGGTTTGTATAGACGCGGTTTCAACCGCCCGGTCTTTTTATCCCAAGCGTCTTGAAATATAGTAACCTAGGTTTCTGGAATTAGAACTATCAATGACTTCAATTCTTCCCGATACAGCTTTATCTGTTGCCGGACTAACATCTTACCTGCAAGACTTGTTGGAGGGCGATCGCAACCTCCAATCAGTTTGGCTGACAGGCGAGGTGTCGAACGTTTCGCACCACCCCAGCGGCTGCTTTTTCACTCTGTGCGACACCGACAAAAGCGCTGCCATTCGCTGCGTGGTGTGGAATTCTCAGCGGCAAAAATTGGTGCAAATCCCGGAAAAAGGCGAACAGTTGCTGGTTTTGGGAAGCATCCGGGTTTACAAAAATCGCGGCGAGTACCAGTTGACAGTTGTGCAATCGCTGCCGGCTGGGGAAGGATTGCAGGCTTTGCGGTTGCAGCAATTGCGATCGCGCTTGAATGCTGAGGGTTTCTTCGATCCCGCCAGAAAGCGCCCGATTCCCGCACACCCGCAAATTGTGGCCGTGGTGACTTCCGATACTGGCGCTGCTTGGGGAGACATTCAGCGCACTCTAGCCCAAAGATATCCGGGTTTGCGGGTGTTGCTGTCGCCAACAGGAGTGCAGGGAGAATTGGCTGCTGCTGCGATTGCTAGGGCGATCGCCCGTGTAGAATTGGACGGTAGGGCGGATGTCATAATTTTAGGGCGGGGCGGCGGTTCTGCGGAAGATTTGGCTTGTTTTAACGACGAAAGAGTTGTCAGGGCGATCGCGAATTGTGCGATTCCAATTATTACAGGCATCGGGCACGAAAGAGACGAATCTCTCGCGGATTTAGTAGCAGATAAACGAGCCCACACTCCGACTGCGGCGGCCGCTCAAGCTGTACCAATTTTAGCAGATATTTACTTTGAACACAAGCAGCGAATGGTCAATTTAGCAAGTGCTGTGCGGGCAAGATTTCAGGCAGAAGAAGAGCATTTGCAACTGTTACAAAATCGATTAAAACGTTTGCCTGCGACCTCCCGAACTTTGCGGCAAGCAACTGGTAAACTGGAAGTATTGCAAGAAAAGTTATCCGCACTGAATCCGGCAGCGGTTTTGCAAAGGGGTTATGCGGCCGTAATCCAAAGTGACGGTACGATCGTCCGCACTACTGACGGTTTAGAATTGGGAGAGGAATTGACTGTGAGGTTGAGTCGGGGCCGGCTGAAAGTTAAGATTGTAGAAGTATTGGATGCGGAAGAAAAGTTATGATTGATTCGCAGTTGCGCCAGTCTGGCTGGAATTATGAGGAAACGGTCGATCGAATTGAAGCGATTATCGATCGGGTGGAATCGGGAGAGTTGCCTCTAGAGGAGGTTTTCGAGCAGTTTGGGGTGGCTGTGGAGTGTTTGCAGGAGTGCGAAAGCTTTGTGGCGCGGGGGAAGGAACAAATGGATTTGTCGATCGAGCTTTTAGTCGCAGAACCCGATTTTTAAGCGCAGATTTAGGGGGATAAATGTAGGTGCAATCTGTTGATTCGTTATTGAAGAATTTGTGTTCTCGTAGGGCGGGTTTTACAAACTATCTATGTTTAAAACTAAATATCTCGTAAACCCGCCCCTGCCGAGATATTGTGGTAGAGCGATCGAACTTGATAGAAGTCTTAATTGTAGGTTGCCTAGAGCGAAAGCGCAAACAAAAAAAGCGGTACATTTGTATTTGCCGTTGGGCGGGGGCGGGTTTTTGAGATAATTCATTTTTGCCCTAGATAGTTGACAAACCCGCCCCTACAATTCACGGTTTTATATCAAGTCTAAATTGCAGTTTCTACAATTTGTCGATCGACCTTTTGGCTTTATCTGCCAGATTTTTCACCGCATTTTTAGCATCTTCTGCTGCGTGGCGGGCGGCGGATTCGGCTTGTTTGGCTTTGCCTTCAGCCTGGTCTTTCTTGTTGCCCGTGATGTTCCCGAAAATTTCCTGAGCTTTGCCTTCTAAATTTTTGCCGATCGCCTTTGCTCTGTCTTCTGTACTCATGATAAGCTCCGTTTGGCAAGTTGCTTTAGTAATATTGTAAAATCAACTCGCCTGCAATTGCCTTTAACTTCATATTAATTTATATTCTGCTTGACCTCGGTCTTCTGCTGATGATTTACTTCCGGCAAACTCGTCACTCAAAAATCCAAGGATTTTTTTTTGACAACTGTATACATCCGCAAAATTAGTCATAAATTAGATATTGCACCATTCTCAATGAGGCTTTTAGGAACAGGCAAGATGCCTGTTCCACAAGAAGAAAATT